>JAIDIR010000125.1 GCA_029052615.1 Clostridia bacterium
ATTTGCCCCTCGTCTTCAGCCAAAGCTTTTTTATTACGCACAGCCGCCATAATAGGCACGGATATAAACAGAGCAACCGTAATTGCAAGCAATATAATTAAGTACAGCTTTTTCCTTTTAGCCATACAGTATTCTATTTATATTTTATTCAAAAAATTCATAAGAGGGATATTCTTAAACGTAAGAATATCCCTCTTGCCGAAACAAATTAACGTAAAACCATTACTCACGGTAACGCCAACCCGAAATCGGCTATATAATAAAGCGTTACCGCTTGTAACATTATATTGAGCAACAATTGCCGTTTTATTCGCAATAGTCGCTATTTAATAATTTTTCCTGCATAATATCGTTCACTCCGGCTCCATACCAGGGGTGAGCCAAAATGCTTTCAATCTTACTAAGCTCAAGTGCCTTAACCTCAAACGGCGCTTCTCTGTTCTCGGTATGCCATGAAAAATTGTCTGTTTTCAAAGTTCCAGAATTGCTATTGGTAAAAGCTGTCGTGGTCGGAGTTGATTCCGCCGTCTTCTGATAGCTGCAATTAACCAACTGATAGCCGGCATCTACAGGACGCACCTTATCGCCTTCAGTCGTTCCGCCGCCGTCATTATTCTTTAACAGAGTTTCAATTCCTTTAAAGATGCAGTTCTCTGCTTTAAAGCTTCCGCCGTTACCACACACAATTCCCTGCGAAACGAGAGCGCATTTCCAACCGCCGTTTACAGACGTTACTCTTGATGCCGCACCGGCAGCTCTCAATTTCGTGCGGTAAGTCATATACTCGGTGCAGTCGACCACGCAATTATACATATACGCATTTCCGCCGCGAAGCTTGGGCAATCTGTCTTCTATATTCTTAAATGCGCAGTTTGCAAACGAAATCTGCAACGAAAGATTGTAATCATAGTCCTCTTTGCCGTTACCGCTGTCACCGCACAAAAAGCCCTTCTTCTGCGGAATAGCCAGCCCGTATAAAATAACTTCAAAGCTTATTCCGCCTTTTCTCAAAGCGTTATAATACAGATAATTTTGTTTACCTGCCTGATATTCCTCCTCGATCTTTGTCATCATTTTGTACAGATAGCCGTCGGGATCGTCACTGCCTGCATTGAATTTGCACCAACTGATATGCAAACCGTTTTCACCCGTAGCTCCATAAGGTGCGCGGAATGCCGTGCCGGCAGTATTGTATACGGGGTTTGAATAGTCGATCTGACCGTCGTACGACTTTCCGAACGTGCAGTGGTCTATCCATACGTAACCGCTGTGAGCAACTTTAAAATACGCCCAACCGAAAGCGTCGTAGTCACCGACGTTACCCGTCGCCGAACTCGCCGCATCTTCCCATTGCCACATTTCGTCCATCTCAAGATTTCTGAAAATAACGTTGTCGCAACTTAAAATACTAAAGCCCGCATGCGTCAATCTTGCGCCGTTTTTAGAATAAACAAGCAAATTATTGGTATTTTCTATTTTGATTTTAGAAATTCCGTGCTCCGTATACATATCCGACATTGAAAACTTATCAATATTCGACTGTTTGCCACGGCAATAACTTTCAACGTAAGAGTGAGAATCTTTTATCGTTTTTGCCCTATAATTTTCACCGATATGATTAAACCCTAAGTCCAAGTCGTTTGCAATTTCTATGACGTGAACAGAACCTTCCGCTGTCAACGTCTGATCAACACTCAAAGTATCAGCGTTCCACCCACTGGAATACTTCCATCTCGCGTCCATTATTGCCTGTATAAACTCGTCTGCAGTTGTTACCGTGCGGTATGCGGAAGTGCCGACGTACTGCGAAAAGTCGCCTATGTTGTCATTCACATAGCCGTCCGCAGAAATACTTTCTTTGGCATCGGCTGTCATAAGCTTATACCAATCTCTTTTATACTCGCACGGATCACAGATAAGATCGGTTTCTTCAGAATAAACGTGCCCATCCGCTTCATTCAATTCTACACAATGAGAGCACGTCGTTTTGTGGTTGCTCTCGTCAATTTTTTCGTACTCATAATCGTGACTCACGGTTTCGATTACGTTGCATATGCCGCACGATCTTTTATGAGTTTTATTGTCAACGTACTCATACTCGTAGTCGTGTGCTACGGTTTCAGTATTATTACAGATAGTACACGTCTTTTTATGACCGTCTTCATCAACGTACTCATAACTGAAATCGTGCACCGCCGTTACGTCCAAATCACAGCTGCTGCACGTTACTTTATGGCTGTTACCGTCAAGATACTCGTATACGTAACCGTGCGCCACCGTATCGCTGAAGTTGCAGTCAACACACGTTCTTTTATGAGTATCTTCGTCAACGTACTCATAAGTGTAATTATGCGCCTTTGTTTCATCCAAATCGCAACCGTTACACGTTACTTTATGACCGCTCGCGTCAATATACTCATAATTATAATCGTGCTCGGTATGAGGCGGTTTATTTATGCACCCGGCAAAAGCCGCCGCGCACGTTAAAACGCCAACACCTGCCGCAATAAGAAGCTTTTTCATTTCAATTCCTCCCAATACGATATTACACTAAAAATTCAGATATTTCAATACCTAATAAAAAAATAACCCGCCGTTTATGGCGGGTTTCTTAAATAAAATTATTCTTCGTCCTCTTCGGGCAGCTCTACATTGTGATAAACGTTCTGCACGTCGTCAAGCTCCTCAAGCTTGTCAAGCATCTTGCGGAAAGTTGCAAGCTTGTCGTCCGGAAGGGTTATATAAGTCTGAGGAATCATTTTAATTTCAGCTTCGAGGAAGGTCACGCCCTTATCTTCGAAATACTTACGCACAGCCGAAAAATCTTCGGGGGTCGTGTATACTTCGTAAACGTCCTCGTCCGCGGAATAGTCCTCGGCGCCTGCTTCCAAGCAGTACTCCATCATAGTGTCCTCGTCCAGCTTAACGGTCTTTTCGATAACGATTAAACCTTTGTTATCGAACTGGTAGCTTACGCAGCCGGGCTTGCCCATCTGACCGCCGCATTTGGACATGGTCGAGCTTATGTCGCCGCTCGTCCTGTTTACGTTATCCGTAAGCGTGGTAATGATTACCGCCGAACCGGCAACGCCGTAACCTTCGTAAGTAAGCTCCTTATAGTCCTTGCCGCTCAGTTCGCCCGCCGCCTTGGCAATCGACCTTTTAATGTTGTCGTTAGGCATATTTGCAGCTTTCGCCTTAGCTATAACGTCCGCAAGCTTACTGTTGGTGTCGGGGTTGGGGTTGCTCTTTGCGGCAACGGCAAGCTCCCTGCCGAGCTTTGTGAAGATAGCTCCGCGCGCTGCGTCCGTCTTACCCTTTTTAGCCTGTATGTTGTGCCATTTGGAATGTCCTGACATATTTTATACTCCTTTTTGATTGTTCTTTAAAGCGTACATTGCAATTGCCGCTGAAACGGCGGCGTTCAGACTCTCGCAGGTGTCACGCATCGGTATCTTTACCGTATAATCGGATTTAGCCGAAACCGTGTCGCTCACTCCCTTTCCTTCATTACCTATACAAAGGCAGAACATTGCGGGAGCGAAAAACGAAAATACGTCGTCACCGTCCATATCTGCACAGATTACGGGCACGCCTTTAAGCGCTTCGAACACTTCGTCGTAACTACCTTCGTAAACGTTGACGTAAAACACGCCGCCCATACTTGCTCTTATTGCCTTGGGCGAGAATGCGTCCGTACAGTCGACGAGATAAATATCCCCGTAACCGGCGGCATTTGCCGTTCTGATTATCGTACCAAGGTTGCCCGGATCCTGCACTCTGTCCAAAAGAAGGCAGTTGCCGCGCGGCTTGCTTAGCACCTTTTCGGGTGTTTTGACAACGGCAAGCACGCCCTGCGGCGCCTTTTCGGTCGATATGCGTGCAAACAGCTCGTCCGTCACTATTATTGCGCCCGAATACTTTTCGGCAAGTTCAGCCGTGCAGACTATTTGCGACACGCTCATACCCGACGACAGACATTCGTCCACCGCCTTTACGCTTTCAACGATAAACTCGCCGTACTCTCTGCGGTATTTTTTATCGCTCAGCGACGATATTTTTTTTATTATCGGGTTGGCTTTAGACGAAATAATCATATTGCAGTTTCAGCTTATAATAAAGGTTCAGGGTAGCAAAAATTTCGCTACCCAGATAAACTCGAAAATAAATTAAACCGCAGCCTTAGCCTTTTCAGCAAGCGCCGCAAAAGCGGTTGCATCGTTTACGGCAAGCTCCGCAAGCACCTTTCTGTTAAGGTTGATACCCGCAACCTTAAGTCCGTACATGAACTTGGAATAGGAAAGTCCGTTAATTCTTGCAGCAGCGTTTATACGCGCAATCCAAAGCGAACGCATATCGCGCTTTCTCAGTCTTCTGCCGATATAAGCATAGTTTAAAGACTTCATAACCGCTTCGCGGGCGATTCTGTAATTCTTGGACTTATTTCCGAAATATCCTTTTGCAAGGCGTAAAATCTTTCTGCGCTTCTTCAACGCGTTAACCGATCTCTTAATACGCATTTTCCGTTACCTCCGTTATGCCTTATAGGGAATCATCGACTTTACGGTCGATTCCTGTGTGGTAGAAACAAGCGTATTCTGACGCAAATTTCTCTTTCTCTTTCTGTTCTTGGTTTCAGCCTTGTGGTTCTTGCCGCTGTGAGGTCTCTGAACCTTACCGCTTGCGGTCAGCCAGAAACGCTTTTTAGAGCCGCTATGTGATTTCTGTTTAGGCATATTTATATCCTCCGATGAAAATTTTTCTTTAATTTGATATTTTTACGCTTTTACGGGAGAAAGCATCATAGTGATGTTTCTGCCCTCGGTCGTAGGTTTTTTATCCTGCACGGCTTTACCGTCAAGCCCTGCAAAAAAGTCTTCCATAACCTTAACGCCCTGATAGGCGCGGGAATTCTCTCTGCCCTTCATTCGTATGGAAACTTTAACTTTGTTACCCGCTTCAAGGAACTTGAGGCACTGCTTGGTCTTAACGGCAATATCGCCAACGTCGATAGTCATCGATAAGCGAATTTCCTTAATCTCCACCTGGGTCTGGTTTTTGCGGTTTTCCTTGTCCTTTTTGGACTGCTCGTACTTGAATTTGGAATAATCCATAATCTTGCATACGGGCGGAACAGCCGTAGGAGAAATTTTAACAAGGTCGAGGTCGGCTTCGTCCGCAAGGTGCTGTGCCTGCTGCGCCGACATAACGCCTATCATAGCGCCGTCGGTGCCGATAACTCTAACTTCCTTATCTCTGATTGCTTCGTTAATCTGATATAACTCTTTTATAACCATATACCTCTCTTAAATTATAAAAACGGGTTACGCAAAAGTAACCCGTTTAATGTCGTGACGAGCGGCAATTATACCGCAAAAACATTATTAGCCGTTGCAAAATTTTTACAAGGCGAAAGGGGTCAACCTTTGCTTACTTTTTAATAATACACTTAATATCGCTCTTTGTCAAACGATTTTCAGCTTAAAAATTTATCTTTTGTTCGATTTCGCCAACTATGGTCTTTGCAAAATCGTCAAACGCAACCGTAGATTTTTCCTCAACGCCGCGCTTATTTACGTTTACGGTACCCTCTTCAGCTTCCTTATCGCCCACGACGAGCACGTAAGGCACCTTCTCCATCTTGGCTTCACGGATTTTATAACCGATTTTTTCACTTCTCAAATCGACTTCCGCACGCACACCGAGCGCGGTAAGCTTCTTGCAGATATCGTTTGCATAATCGGCAGTTCTGTCGGTTATGGGCAATATCTTAACCTGCTTGGGCGCAAGCCAAACGGGGAATTTGCCCGCAAAATGCTCTATCAGAATGCCGATAAATCTTTCGATAGACCCGAAAATCGCGCGGTGAATCATTATGGGGCGGTGCTTTTTGCCGTCCTCGCCCACGTATTCGAGCTCGAAACGCTGAGGCATCTGGAAATCAAGCTGAATGGTGCCGCACTGCCACGTCCTGCCAATGCTGTCCTGCAGATGGAAATCGATTTTGGGTCCGTAGAAAGCGCCGTCGCCCTCGTTTATTTCGTAATCGATATTCATTTCGTCCAACGCCTTTTTAAGCGCGGAGGTTGCAAGCTCCCAGTCTTCGGCACTTCCCATACTGTCCTCGGGGCGGGTGGAAAGCTCAACCTTGTACTTAAAGCCGAACTGCTTATAGATTTTATCGGTCAGCCTTACGACGCCCTTTATTTCGTCGGTTATCTGCTCGGGCAGCATAAAGATGTGCGCATCGTCCTGCGTAAAGCAGCGCACGCGGAAAAGTCCGTGGAGCTGACCGCTCTTTTCATGGCGGTGCACCATTCCCATTTCGGCGGCGCGGAGGGGCAAATCCTTATAGCTGTGGGGTTCAAGCTTGTACACGAGCATACCGCCGGGGCAGTTCATAGGCTTAACGGCACAATCCTCACCGTCGATTTTGGTCGTATACATATTGTCCTTGTAATGCTCCCAGTGTCCCGAATTTTCCCACAGATTACGCGTTAGAATTATGGGCGTCTGGATTTCAACGTAGTTTTCTTTTCTGTGAAGCTCTCTCCAGTAATCTACGAGCGTATTTTTCAGCACCATGCCGTTGGGCAGGAAGAACGGGAAACCTTTGCCTTCGTTGAGAAGAGCAAACAGTTTCAATTCTTTTCCAAGCCTGATGTGGTCGCGCTTCTTTGCTTCCTCCATCATCTCGAAGTACGCCTTCATCTCGTCCTTGGTAGCAAACGCAACGCCGTAAATACGGGTAAGCATCTTGTTCTTTTCGTCACCGCGCCAGTAAGCGCCGGCAATCGACGTCAGCTTGAAAGCTTTGATTTTACCAGTCGAAGGCAGGTGCGGTCCGCGGCAAAGGTCGGAAAACGTTCCCTGCTTATAGAAGGAAATTACGGCGTCCTCGGGCAAATCGTTAATAAGCTCAACCTTGTATTTTTCACCGTACTTGGTCATAAGAGCTATTGCCTCGTCTCTGGGCAATTCAAAACGCTTAATGGCGATATTCGACTTGATGATTTTCGCCATTTCGGTTTCGATTTTTTCGAAATCTTCCTGCGTGATAGGCGTTTTGAAATCGATATCGTAATAAAAGCCGTTTTCGATTACGGGACCTATCGCAAGATTGCAGGTAGGGAATACCGTTTTTACCGCCTGTGCAAGCACGTGCGAACAGGTATGGCGGTAAACCTCCAGTCCCTCCTTATCCTTTAAAGTGACGATTTCCAGCTTGTCGCCGTCGTTTAAAACCGTGCAAAGGTCTACGAGCTTTCCGTTTATCTTTGCCGCTACGGCAGCACGCGCAAGCCCTTCGGAAATTGCCGAAGCCGCATTTGCGCAGGTTGCCCCCTCGTTCAAGCTGATTTTGTCACCGTTCTTTAAAATTATTTCCATAAAAATATCTCCTCCTCCCGAATTGCGGGAGACGCATTTTTCCATTAAAAAAGTCCTTAAACTTATCGAAAAGTTTAAGGACGCAATATCGTTTTGCGCGGTTCCACCTTAATTGTCGAAAAAATACGACCGCTCTTTACAAGCCGCAAATAATTTCGGAAGTGGTTTCCCGTTATCCTTCGGAATAAGCGCTTCCAGCAAAACGCGCTCTCTCTGTAAAACCTGCGGCGGTACTTGTCTTCACATACGGCTCACTTTATTCAATTGCCTATATTTTAGTACGCTTTTTACCTTTTGTCAACGACTTTGACAACTAAATGCAATAAATTTAATTGCCAAAAACTTCACGGTTATGTATAATATATGGAAACAAATTCAAGGAAGCGCACTATGCCTTACACTAATTTCAATCAAGTAGAAAAAAAATGGGCGGAATACTGGGAAAAGAATAAAACTTTCCATACCGACCTGCACGATTTTTCCAAACCCAAGTACTACGTTCTGGATATGTTCCCTTACCCTTCGGGCGCGGGCTTGCACGTAGGTCACCCCGAAGGTTATACCGCAACCGATGTCATTGCAAGGATGAAGCGCATGCAGGGCTTCAACGTTTTGCACCCCATCGGCTTCGATAGCTTCGGTCTGCCTGCGGAGCAATACGCCATAAAGACGGGCAACCACCCCGGCGGCTTTACCGAAAAGAATATCGAAAATTTCACCAAGCAGCTCAAAATGCTCGGGCTTACTTACGACTGGGACCAGACCGTTTCAACCTGCGACCCCTCCTATTACAAGTGGACGCAATGGATTTTCAAGCAGCTTTGCGAAGCGGGGCTGGCAAGATACGTGGAAACGCCCGTAAACTGGTGCGAAGAGCTTGCCACCGTGCTTGCGAACGACGAAATTATAGACGGCAAGAGCGAGCGCGGCGGCTACCCCGTAGTACGCAAAAATATGAAACAGTGGGTCATCGATATAAATAAGTATGCCGAAAGACTGCTTGAGGGGCTCGACGAGCTTGACTGGCCCGAAGCTTCCAAGGTTGCGCAGCGCAACTGGATTGGCAAATCCGTCGGCGCGAAGGTTGATTTTAAAGTCGACGGCACCGATTACAAATTTACCGTATTTACTACGCGCTGCGACACCCTTTTCGGCGCTACCTACTGCGTTCTTGCGCCTGAGCATAAGCTGGTTGATGAAATCACCACTCCCGCACAGAAGGCAGAAATCGAAGCGTACAAGGCGGCGTGCGCAAGCAAATCCGAACTTGAAAGAACGGAACTCAACAAAGAAAAGACGGGCGCTTTTACCGGCGCGTACACGATAAATCCCGTAAACGGAAATAAAGTTCCCGTTTATATTTCCGACTACGTTTTAACCTCGT
>JAIDIR010000126.1 GCA_029052615.1 Clostridia bacterium
GTAAATTGATTTATAGAATATTCGGGCGCGCGGACAAATATTATTACTTTATGAACGCCATTTTTACGACAATTTTTTTGCTGTCGGCGGCGGTTATGTGTTTTACCGCTCCCGCCGACTTTCTGCCCGCCATGCTGGACGGCGGAATGAACGCCGCAAAATGCTGTCTTACCCTGTTCTGCATATACGTCGTATGGATGGGACTTTCCGCCGTGGCGGAGGATTGCCGCATAACTCAGGGCGCGGCAAAGCTTTTATCGCCTTTATGCACGCGTTTATTCAAGACAAAAAACAAGGAAGCGGTTGAAAGCATTACGATGAATATAAGCTGCAACCTTTTGGGCATAGGCGGCGCGGCGACACCGTATGCGGTAAAGGCGGTAAACGCGCTGGAAAAGGACAAAAACAATTACGCGCAGGAATTGCTGTTTATTATAAACGCCACGTCCATACAGCTTATACCCACCACAGTAATTGCGTTGCGCGCGGCGGCGGGAAGCACTGCGGCGTTCGATATTGCAATCCCCTCGCTTATAGCAACCTTCATTTCGACGTTCACCGGTGCGGCGCTGTATATAGCTTTCAACAGGATTAAGGCAAAGCGCGAGGCGAAGGGCAAAAGGGCAAAATGCAGTACGTAATTCCTATTATATTCATAGCCGTGCTGACGTGCGCGGCGTTTAAAAAGGTTAACGTCTTTTCGTCCTTCTCGCGCGGCGCGGGCGAGGCGGTTAAGTTCGTTATGGGGCTAATCCCCCTGCTTGCCTGCACCTTTATTATGTGCGAGCTGTTCGAGCGTTCGCATCTGTCCGACGCAATGTCAAGGGCGCTTTGCCCCGTTTTTTCGGTTCTGGGGGTGCCCTCCGAGCTTTCAAAGCTGATACTTATAAAGCCCTTTTCGGGCAGCGGCTCGCTTGCCTATCTCACGCAGATAATTTCAGAACACGGCGCGGACAGCTACATAGCGCGGTGCGCCTGCGTGCTGTACGGTTCAAGCGAAACTGTCTTTTACATATCCGTCGTATATTTTGCTAAATGTGAAAAAAAGCGCCGCCCCTTGGCGATTGCAATCATTTTGTTTGCAACTTTCATTTCAACAATCGTTGCCTGCCTTTTGTGCCGAATAATGTAAATA
>JAIDIR010000127.1 GCA_029052615.1 Clostridia bacterium
TTTGTATCAGGGGCGTCAACCCCGAACGCGCAAACCCGGGAGGTTCTCTTAAAGATGGAAGAAAAAAGCACAGCAGAAAACGCAACTAATTCTATGGCAGACGTAGTTGCAAAGATTGACAGCGAATCGAAGTTCAAGAGGGGTCAGATTGTCACGGCTACCATTTCGGAAGCAACGGAAGACGGTCTGCAAATCCTTTTGCCTTTCTCGAAGAAAGAAATTCCTTTGAGCAAGACCGAGCTTGATTGCGAGGTTTACAACCCCGAAGAGTATGCAAGCAAGATCGGCGATACTATCGAGCTGTTGGTTGTCGATCTCAAGCCTTCTTTAAAGCTTTCCCAGAAGCTCATTAAACAGCGCGCTGTAGAGGAAGCGCAGATTGCAGAAATCGAACAGGGCAAAGAATTCCAGATTGAGTGCACCGGTTCCAACAAGGGCGGACTTACGGGTCAGATCGGTTCCTATTCCGTATTCGTACCCGCCAAAGAAATTCGTCCCAGCTTCGTACAGGACCTTTCCAAATACGTAGGCAAGACCTTAAGACTTCGTTTAATCGAAATCAAAAAGGACAGAAAGAAGGAAATAATCGCTTCGCAGCGTGTAATTCTGCAGGAAGAGCGCGAGGCTAAGGCGGCTGAAAGAGACGCAAGAGACGCCGAGTTCTTCGATTCTATAAGCGAAGGCGACATCGTTGAAGGTAAGGTCGAAAGAGCGACCGCATTCGGTGCGTTCGTTTCCGTCGGCGGTTTCGATTGCCTTGCTCACATCTCCGACCTTTCCTGGACGGGAACCAAAGCGGTTACCGACGTTCTTGAAATCGGTAAGAGCTATCACTTCAAAATATTGAAGATTGACAGAGCAAACAAAAAGGTATCCATCGGCTACAAGCAGTTGCAGCCCCAGCCTTGGGATCTTGCGGCAGATAAATATCACGTGGGTGAAGTTATCCACGGCAAAGTAGTAAGAATCGTTCCTTTCGGCGCTTTCGTTGAAGTTGAAAAAGGAATCGACGGTCTCGTTCACGTATCGCAGATCAGCTACGAGAGAATTGAAACTCCCGCAACCTGCCTTAACGTCGGCGACGAAGTTGAAGCAAAGATCGTTGCGTTCGACCCCGAAGCTAAGAAAATGAATCTTTCCATCAAGGCATGCCTTGCAGAGCCCGAAAGAAAGCCCCGCGAAGAAAAGGGCGAGGGTGAAGGCGAGCGTAAGCGTACCCGTGCTCCCAGAAAGTCAGATGACGAGGAGCTTTCAAGCTGGAGCGAAGGCAGCGTATCCGTTGGAACTTCCCTCGGCGACCTGCTTGCAAACGCTGAAAAGAAAAACAAGTAAATTATAGTTATTAAGCGCTTCCGCTGACAGAGCGGAAGCGCTTTTATTT
>JAIDIR010000128.1 GCA_029052615.1 Clostridia bacterium
GGTCAGAATAAGTCGCCCGAGAATTTCTATTTTGATAACTTCGGCGAAGCGGCGCTTTACGCTTTAATCGGATTTGTCGTCGTATTCGTAGGAATTATTATAATAATCGGCATAATCTGGCTGGTCGGCTTGATTATGCGCAAGACCAACAATCTTGAGTTTTTGACCAAAAAGCGTGAAAAGAAGGTCAAGAGCGATAAGCCAGAAGGAGCTTCCGCGGCTGTGACTGCCGAAAGCGACGAAATTCCCGACGAGGTCAAAGCAGCAATAGTTGCCGCGATTATGGCGTACTATCAGGAAAAAGAAGAAAAGTGCCAATTCACGGTTAAGAGAATTAAGAGATTATAAGGAGAAATATAAATGCGTAATTTTGTTGTTACTATCGACGGTAAAAGTTATTCCGTAGGCGTAGAAGAAGTGGGTGAAGGAGAAAGCGTTGCTCCCGTAGTAAGCGCACCCGTTGCAACCGCCGCACCCGCTGCGGCTCCCAAAGCCGTAAATGCAAACGGTGAAAAGGTTCTTTCGCCTTTCCCCGGTCTTATCAAAAAGATTTTGGTAAACGACGGCGATACGGTTAAAAAGGACCAGCCCATAATCGTGCTTGAAGCAATGAAAATGGACAACGACATTACGGCTCCCTGCGACGGCAAAGTTACCGTTTCGGTCGTAAAGGGCGCTAACGTAGAAACCAACGCAGTTCTTGCCGTTATCGGTTAATCGGAGGAAAAATGCTTAGTTCGTTACTAGAAAGTAGCGGTATGGGCTCCATTTTCGTTAATCTTTTTTACGATATGGGATTTATGAACGGAAGCTGGCAGAATTACGTAATGCTGCTGATATCGTTCATTTTAATGTATCTTGCAATCGTAAAGAAGTTCGAGCCCATGTTGCTGTTGCCGATAGCATTCGGCATGTTCTTAATAAATCTGCCCGGTGCGGAACCCACGCTTTGGGGAACGCATCCCGTGGACGAGGTTACCGGTATAGTTGATACGTCTTACGACGCCGTGCAGGACAGAGGGCTTTTGTGGTATCTGTATTTCGGCGTTGATAAGGTTATTTATCCTCCGCTTATATTCCTTGGAATAGGCTGTATGACCGATTTCGGTCCGCTGATTGCTAACCCCAAGAGCATGCTTATAGGTGCAGGCGCCCAGCTTGGTATCTTCATTGCGTTTATTCTTGCGGTTCTGCTCGGATTCTCCGTGGCCGAAGCTTCGGCTATCGCAATTATAGGCGGTGCCGACGGTCCTACCGCAATAATGGTAACGTCCAAACTTGCAAGCGATTTTATACCGATGATAGCCATCGCGGCGTATTCTTATATGGCGCTCATTCCGATAATTCAGAAACCAATTATGAGGCTTTTGACTACCAAGAAAGAGCGTACCATAAAAATGAAACAGCTTCGTCAGGTAAGCAAGGTGGAAAAGGTGCTTTTCCCGATAATCGTAACCTTGGTGGTGGGCTTGATATTGCCGTCGTCCGTTCCTCTGTTGGGTATGCTGATGCTCGGCAACCTGTTCAGAGAATCGGGTGTAGTCGAAAGACTGTCATCTCAGGCTCAGAACGGACTTATGAATACGATTACGATATTCCTAGGCGTTGCAGTTGGCTGCAAAGCTAAGGGTGAATTGTTCCTTCAGGTTCAGACTTTGTATATAATTATGCTCGGCTTGTTCGCATTCATCTGCGGCACAATCGGCGGTTTGCTGGTTGCAAAGATTATGTGCAAGGTGACGAAGGGAAAGATAAATCCTTTAATAGGCTCGGCAGGCGTATCGGCCGTTCCCATGGCTGCAAGAATTTCGGAGGACGTCGGCAGGGAATACGACCCGCAGAACCACTTGCTTATGCACGCAATGGGACCCAACGTTGCGGGCGTTATCGGCTCGGCTATTGCGGCAGGCGTATTGCTTGCGTGCTTCGGCGGATATGTAAACGGCACGGCTGTAACGGCGGCGGTTTCGTCAATAATCGTTTAATCGGAGAAATTGAAAATGGAAGGAAAGAAGGTACTTATTACCGATACAATACTCAGGGACGCGCACCAGTCACAGGCTGCAACCCGTATGAAATTCGAGGAAATGGAGCCTGTTTTGCCCCTTTTGGACGAGATTGGTTACTATTCGCTTGAAGCTTGGGGAGGAGCGACGTTCGATTCCTGCTTAAGGTTTTTGAACGAAGATCCTTGGGACAGACTCAGAAATTTAAAGAAATACCTCAAAAAGACCCCTATACAGATGCTGCTGAGAGGGCAGAACCTGCTCGGTTACAGACATTACGCGGATGACGTCGTAGAAAAATTCGTAGAAAAAGCAATTGAAAACGGCGTAGGCGTAATAAGAGTATTTGACGCGCTCAACGATCCGAGAAATCTTGAAGCTTCGATGAAGGCTATAAAGAAGTACGGTAAGGGCGGCAAATGCGTATGCGAGGCAACGGTTGTATATACGACCAGCCCCGTGCACACGACCGATTACTTCGTTAAGCTTGCAAAACAGTTGGAGGACACGGGTGCCGATAATATCTGTATAAAGGATATGGCAAACCTGTTGTTGCCTTTTACGACTTACGAGCTTATTAGCAAGATTAAGGCGGAGCTTCGTCCCGAAACAAAGGTGCATTTGCATACCCATAACACGTCGGGCACTGGCGATATGATTAACCTTATGGCTATTCAGGCAGGTGTCGACATAGTTGACTGTGCGCTTTCGCCTTTGGGTAACGGTACTTCCAATCCCGCAACCGAGCCTTTGGTTGCAACTCTTAAAGGTACGGAATACGATACGGGCATAGAAGTCGAAAAGCTTTTGCCCATAATCAAGCACTTTAACGGCGTTGCCGCAAGACTTGAAAAGGACGGCTTCCTCAATCCCAAGGTAAGAAAAATAGATATCAACACGCTTTTGTATCAGGTTCCCGGCGGCATGCTTTCCAACCTTATGAGCCAGTTGAAGCAAGCAGGGCAGGAAGATAAGCTTACCGAATGCCTTGCGGAAGTTCCGCTTGTTCGTAAGGACTGCGGTTATCCTCCATTGGTTACGCCGTCAAGTCAGATTGTCGGCACGCAGGCGGTATGGAACGTGCTTATGGGCAAGTATAAAACCATCACCGCGCAGTATAAGGACTTGCTTCTCGGCAAGTACGGTGAAGTGCCCGGTGAAATCAATAAAAATTTGCTTAAACAGTGCACTAAAAACGGTGAAGAAATTATTACATGCCGCCCCGCTGATTTGATTAGCGACGAGATGGCTGAGCTTACGGAAAAGGTAAAAGCCGACGGCTTCTACGAAAAGGAAGAAGACGTGCTGTCGTACGCATTGTTCCCCGAAGTATCTACCAACTTCTTCAAGTGGCGCAAAGCTAAGCAAACGCTGGTTGACAGCGATATGGCTAAAAACCCCAACAAGGTTTATCCTGTATAAATAATTTTTGCGACGGGAGCAGATTTTTATG
>JAIDIR010000129.1 GCA_029052615.1 Clostridia bacterium
GTCCTTCAACGCGAACACGGCTTTATAAACGCCCGCATTCGTGCCCGCCGCCGTCTTGTCGTCAACAAAGTTAACGAGCTCGGCGTTAAATTCAAAGTCCGCCGCGGTCGGCTTCAATTCACCGCCCGTGTAGCTTAAAGTATTCTTGTAAACGGGCAACGCAACCTTAGCCCTTAAAACCTCGATTTCAACCGTGGTTTCAAATTCCTGCACGCCGTCGTTATAAGCAACGGTAACCGTCTGTGTACCCACTTCAAGCAAACCGCCCTCGCGCAAAGTTTCGCAGGTCAAAGTAAATTCGGTAACGGTTTCTTTCGTGCCGTTCTCGTAAACCGCCGTCACGGTCAGCTTTGCCTTCAGCTCGTCCAGAGTGTTCACGGTAGTAAACGCCGCGCCCTCTTCCGCCGCTGCGGAAATACCAGTAATAGCCGCGTCACTTATGGTCAGCGTAGCCTCAATATTGCGAATATCCTTGTAATTTACGGGGTCGGGGTTCGTAAAGCTAACGACAACGTCGTAAGTACCCACCGCAATCGGGGTCGTTTCCTCGCCGTCCACATAATACTTAACGGTATATTCCACACCGTCGGGCAGAGTTCCGGACAAAGTCAGTCCGTGCGCCTCGCCGTTGTAAACTACCGTTCTGTTTCCCGTCAGCTCCACGCCGTCCATATCGTAGGTGCCCTGAGAAACGGTCACCACGCATGTCTTTTCGGCAATGGGCGCCTTGTCGTTGCCCGTATCGAATATAACCGTAACCGTATACTCGCCTACTTCGATAATTTCCGTACCCTCGAAAGGCTTACCGTCCTTTAAAATCTCGTAAGAAACGCCAACGCCTTCGGGCACTTTCTTTGCCGAATAGTCCACGGGCGAACCGTTATAGTCAACGTTAATAGCCGCCTCGACTACTATATCGTCCGCACCCTCAACCTTCGGCTTGTCCGATATGGTAAGCATTGCCGTCATAGGTTCAAGCTGTTCGTAGTTGGGATTGTCGTGTGAGAAAGTAGCGGTAAAGTAATACTTACCTGCGTCGCCGAATTCAGTACCTTCAAGCGGTTCGTTTTCCTCGTCCGTAGCGCTGTAAGTAACGGAAACCCACTCGGGCACGCCCGTCGCCGTAAGCGTGTAGGTCACGCCCGTAATTTCGGACTTGACGTCGGGCAGGAAAGAAATTCCCGTAATCTTGGCTTGCTTTACGGTAAGCTGGGAAGTTATATCCGCAACCTTATTATAATCGCTGCTGTTCGCCTGGTTAAACGAAATTGTAACCGTGTACACACCTACGTTTGTGGGTGCGGTTGTGCTTGAAGTGTTATCCGCGGTATTGGTATAAGTAATAGTGTCAACCGTAACGCCGCCAGGCAGCTTGCTGTCGTCAAAAGCAAACGCCTGCGTATTTTCGTTATAAACCTGCTCCTGCGCAACGCTTGCCGCCGCATTTGCCGCCGTCATATTATAGGTGGCTTTGGTTACGTTAATATTCGTAATCGGCTTTTCAACACCGTCGTAAACTACCTTAACGCTTGAACCGCTTACCGCAAGCGTTCCGCTTAAAGTATAGTCGGCTTTGTTTACTTCGTCCTGCGCGTCGGTATAGTTCCACTTTACGTAAACCGTAAGGCAATTTTTTAACTCGTCAAGAGGTGTTTCAACGGTGATAACTTTGCCGCTCTGCACGAATATTACGGTAAGATTTTCAATTGCCGCCTCCACTACTTCAACAGTTGCGGGAATTGTTATGGTTTCAATGGCGCTGCCGAATTTAACCGTGACCTCGCTATTGCCGAAACCTGCCACCAAAGTTGAGCCCAGAATTTCGAAATTTGTTTCGATAACGGGCGTAGGACTGTCGTTATATACGACTTCCAGCTTAATCATATCCATTAATTGGCTGTCGGTAGTAGCCGTATATATCGTCGAATATTCGGGCTTCCATGCATAAGTCCTGCTGACTATCGTCCTTTCCTGGAAATTGAAAGTCGCCTTTCCCGTTACAGAATTATAGTTGTTGCCGTCTTCGGGCTTGAAAGTCCACTCGTATTCTTTTGACTTACCGACTTCTATAAGTTCGTTCTGATTTATCCAATCGAAAGTGCCCGCAACGTCCGTGCCGTTACACGTTGCCGTGTAGCTTGTCGGTTGCGGGAAGCCGCTCGTAACGAACGGGCGCCCGCCAGGGAACGTGGGGTCTACGTTCGGCGTTGCCTTGCCTATGGTTATGGTGAACTGTCTGGTGCCCGTGCCGTCACCGTCCGCCCACAGCAAACCGTCTGCAAGGGTCATAGTTACCGTATAAGCGCCCGCATTCTTGACCTGCTCTTTCGTAACGGTGCCCTTATTTACACCGCTTGTATCGGTATACGTTATGGCGGACGTCATATACTGCGTATTGTCGAATATCCCCAAATCGACCCACGCAGGCGTACCATTGCCCAGATTGTCTATCCACTTGTTCGTGCCGTCGTATGTCAGTCCGCTTATATTCTGAGGAACTTCTATTCTTTTTGATTGTGATGCTTTGGTTAAATTGAAATGCAAAGCAGGTCTTACAGACCTAACATTGCTTGTGGCGGAATAACCGATAACGCCCGCTGCCGTGATGTGTCTGGCAGCGGCAGGATCGTTCATATCTCCCGAGCGCGCCCATAAAGAATTTGAACTACTTTCCGTATATAAAACCTGTCCCGTCGTGGTTGAGCCTGTTCCCCACAAGCCCGATGTAGCAGAACCGCCCGTTTCCGAAACACTAGGCACCCAAACGTAGTCACTGCCCCAGTCATTATAATGGTTGTTTACACTAGACGCATAATTACGTATGCCTGCGTTCCACCACTTACCCGTGTGAGAACCATTTCCGCTTTTACCAAAGAACGTCGTAGTTGCCGTACTGCCATCCATAGAAATTTTATTGACTAGCTCTCCGTTTCTGTCACGCGTCAGCGCTTCATTAAGAAAGTAGGACGTGTTATGGACGCTGTTCGCAAACGACCATTCAAGACAGTATGTGTACTCTACGTCATAAGGTTGGGTTATGTAATTTATTAAAGATTTGTTTTCTTTTGCACTACCCGTAAGCACGCTGTTATCAAGCGTAAAAGCAGCAAGAGGATGTGCCTGTCTTGTTTCCAAATCGACTTCGGCGGTTGTCGTAGCGGTCGTATAATAAGATATCGGATCCGTACTGGTTGCCGAACCGCCGTTTACTGAACTAACGCGCACAGCACTGGTGGAATATGCGTCGGATATTATCGTGGCAGAATTTTCGGCAATGGTTACACCGCTACTGCTACCGGTTGACGTCATCCATCCGTATTTATTTTTAACGTAATCACCCGACGAATTTTTAAGAGGTTTAGTCATCCAAAGAGTGACTATTACGTCACCGTTATTATCGGTAGTCAAAAACGCAACAGACCATTCCTGTCCGCCCAGCTCCAACACTATATTTTTGTTGTCGTTAAGCGCATATAAATC
>JAIDIR010000013.1 GCA_029052615.1 Clostridia bacterium
ATAGAGAACTTAAATTTATTAGATTTTCACAAATTGAATATGAAGGCTATTGTAGAAAACTCACATAACGAAAATGAGTTACTTACTAATCTTGGTATTTATATTTTAAACAACAATTTAATTTAAAGACTTGAAAATCCGTGAAAAGTTTAGGTTTAGTTTGGTTTTACTTTGGAGTGTGGCAACAGGGCGTGCGCTTGGCTTGATACAAGTAAAAAAGAATTGTGCCGTTTAACTTACTATAAATCTAACCTTTACTGCCTGTAACCACCTAAATTACTTACCAAATATTCCCATAATGCTACTTCCGTAAATTTCCGTGATAGTGTATAACTAATACGGTGTTAGTTTGGTTTAACTTTGGTTTTTGCATAGGTTTATTACTGTTTGACTTGCTAACATTTTTCTAAAAAACAATTTAAAATAAATTTAGCGCATTACGAAAGAGAAGTTTTCAAATTCGTATTGCGCTATTTTTGTTTCGGGGGTTAATTATGAAAGTTATTATTTACGGCACGCCGAACGTGGACGAGCTTTCAGACAACGAAAGAAAAGTTTTCTATCAGACGATATACAAAAGACTGCTTGAATTAAGCGAGAAGTAATTTTGTCTTATCGACCGGCGGAGCGTAAACGAAAACGCACTTTTTCGCAAGGGTAAAATGCACTACTGCGTAGCCCTTGCGGAAAAGAGAACAGCAACACAATGAAAAGTTTGTTATTGCGTTTCCGTTTGTTTCGCCCCTTGTCGAAAGACAAAATTAAAAATCAAAAGGAGTTTTGAACAATGAAAACAGCAGTCATTTATGCAAGGTACAGTTCAGACAGTCAGTCCGAACAAAGCATTGAGGGGCAATTAAGAGTTTGTGAAGAATATGCACAGCGGAATAATATTCTCATACTCAATACCTACATTGATAGGGCTATGACAGGAACGAACGATAACCGCCCCGATTTTCAAAAAATGCTTAAAGACAGTAATCGTAAAGAGTGGAATTACGTTTTAGTCTATAAGTTAGACCGTTTCAGCCGTAATAAGTATGAAAGCACAATTCACAAAAAGACACTTAAAAATAACGGTGTTACTTTATTGTCGGCTATGGAAAATATACCCGATACACCCGAAGGCATTATTCTTGAAAGTTTACTTGAAGGTATGAACCAATACTTTTCCGCAGAACTCTCACAGAAAGTCCGCAGGGGTATGAAAGAAACACGTTTAAAAGGTAACTTTACAGGCGGTTATATTCTATACGGCTACAACGTAGAAAACAGAAAAGTTGTGATAAATGAAAATCAAGCCGAAGTTGTACGTTACATATTCGAGCAATACTCTTTGGGAGTATTCGTAAAAGACATAATGAAATCATTGACCGCAAAAGGCATATATAATCACGGCAAGCCGTTTGCAAGAAATACCGTTTATAATATTTTAAAGAACGAAAAGTATTCGGGCATTTACAGGCATAACGGCGAAGTATTTGAGAATATGTATCCGCAAATAGTCCCTACTGAAATTTACGAAAAAGTCAGAGCTAAAATAAATGAAAATCAATACGGCAAACGCAGCGTTGAAGTTGTATATCTTTTAAGACATAAATTGAAATGCGGTTATTGCGGACAACCGATTAGCGCAGAAACAGGCACATCTAAAAACGGACAGGTTAAACGCTATTATAAGTGTTTAGGCAGAAAGCGTCAAAACGGTTGCCAAAAGTCTATGATAGGTAAAGACTATTTAGAGAATTTGATTATTGCTACCACCATTGACGAATTAAGCAAACCGCAGAATATGAACAGCCTTGTAAAAGGTTTACTCAAAATTCAAGAACAGCAAAGCAACGGCACGCCGATTTTAAATTTACTTACCAAAGAGAAACGGCAAACGGAAAACGCAATAAACAACATTATGACCGCCATTGAAAAAGGCGTAATTACTAACACAACTACAAAGCGTTTAAAAGAGCTTGAAGAACAGCAAGAGAATTTAGAAAGGCAAATACTCATTGAACGCAGTAAAACCGCCGTAAAGCTAACGGAACGAGATATTAGAGAATATTACGAGCAGTCGTTGAAATTAGAGCCACAAATGCTTATAAACTTTCTGATAAATGAAATACTGTTATTTGACGATAAAATAGAAATTCATTATAACAGCCCTATAAAAATAAGTCCTGATGACGAAAATAATCAGGGCTTTATTTTTTACTCAAAAACTATTAAATTAAACTCAATTCAAAACATTATCGTCATTATGCAGATATAGGACAACGGCATTTATTCCACGGTGCTATTGACTGAAACTTTTCTTGCGGTGTGTATATCGGCAAATAAGGGCGAAACACAGCAACCCACCTAAAAGCGTTTAGGTGGGTTTTGGTTTGCCGTTGGCGTTCGAGCCTAACACACCGCAATTTCAGTCAATAGCCTTTCGCGGCATAAACCGCCGTTGCGCTTGATATAAAATAAAAACCCAAATCAAACCGCCTTTTTAAGGTGTTCAATTTAGGTTCTTACTGGCGCAGAGAGAGGGGTTTGAACCCCCGGATAGTTGCCCATCAACGGTTTGACGCGATTGTGCCAAAGGCGAACAAGACGCGATTAGCTTCGCAATAATCGCTATTCCGTCGCTGCGCTCCTTACAAGACCCGCCGCGTTCGTCGTACCGAAGCGCGCAGCGCTTACCGCTCTGCTATCTGAATAAAAAGCCCAAACCGAGTTGTTCGGTTTGGGCTTTTTGGCGGAAAGTGAGGGATTCGAACCCCCGGAAGCTCTCACTTCAACGGTTTTCAAGACCGCCGCTATCGACCACTCAGCCAACTTTCCAAATTAAACTGTTTGACGCGATTGACCTTCGGTAGCAATCGCTATTCCGTCGCTGCGCTCCTTACAAGACCGCCGCTTATCGTCGTACCGAAGCGCATAGTGCTTACCACCTGAGGTGTCACGAAGTACCACTCAGCCATCCTTCCGCGCCGACGCAAACTATTTTAACAAACACGCGCGGTGTTGTCAACGCTTTTTTATTTTAAAAATTTTAGTAATAACACTTGACAATAAGAATAGAATATATTATCATATGAATAATAATTCATAAGTTACTGACTGCACGATAACCAAAATGCGGCGCGTAACCAAGAGGTAGAGCAAAAATGAAAGACACTCAGAAAGAGAAGCTGGAACACGAGGAGCGCATACGCTGCGCGCTTGAAAGTATGCCCAGCGAGGACGACGTTGCCGAGCTTGCGGCGCGCTTCAAGGCGATAAGCGAGCCTTCGCGCCTGAAAATACTGTTGGCGCTTTCCTGCGGCGAGCTGTGCGTGGAGCACCTCACGCAAGCGGTCGGGGGCAATCAAAGCGCGGTATCGCACCAGCTTAAAACGCTTAAAGACCACCGCATAATCAAGTGCAGGCGGCAGGGCAAGCAAGTGATTTATTCGATAGCCGACGGGCATATCCTCACGATGATTTCCGTAGCAAAGGAGCATTTGAACTGCAATGAATAAGACTTTGAAGATTGAGGGGCTTGACTGCGCCAACTGTGCGCGCGAGCTTGAAGAGGAGCTGAACAAGCTTGAAGGAATTAACAGCGCGACCGTCGATTTTATGGCGAGCAAGGTCATTCTGGATTGCGACGAAAAGGCGCTTGACCGCGCAATATACTGCTGCAACCACTTCGAGGACGCAAAGATAGTCGAAGAGGAAGCCGCGCAAGAGGCGGTTGCCGCAGACTGCAAAAAGATTAAGATAGCCAACCTGTGCTGCGCCAATTGCGGGCGCGAGCTGGAAGAGGAGCTGAACAAAATAGACGGCGTTTCGGCTACGGTCGACTTTATGAATATGACCGTAATTTTAAAGGCTCAGTCGACCGCGGCTTACGACAAGGCGGTGTATTGCATCACCCATTTCGAGGACGTTAAAATAGTCGACGGCAAGGCGGAAAAGAAGGGCGTTTTCAAGTCGAACATGGCGGACATAATCGCGGTGATAATTTCGGCGGTGTTCTTCGTGCCTGCGGTCGTGCTCGACTTTTTAAAAATCGGCGGGGCGGTGCAGTACGTCGTGTACGCGCTGTACGGCGTTGCGTTCCTTGCGGCGGGATATACCGTTTTGTGGAATACCGCGCGCAACATTATCAAGGGTAAGATTTTCGACGAAAACTTTTTAATGACCCTTGCGGCGGTGGGCGCAATCGTGCTGGGCGTTACCACGGGCGACGGCTTGTTCGAGGGTGTTGCCGTAATGCTTTTGTACCGCGTGGGCGAGCTGTTGCAGTCGATTGCAGTCGGGTCGTCGCGCAGGTCTATAACCAAGCTTATGGACTTGAAGAGCGAAACCGCAACGCTTATCAAGGACGGCGAGCAGGTCGTCGTCGCTCCCGAAAGTTTAAAAGTCGGCGATATAATTTTAATTAAGGCGGGCGAAAAGGTGCCCGTGGACTGCCGCATAGTCAAGGGCGAAACCTCGCTTGATATGAAGAGTTTGAACGGCGAAGCCCTGCCCCGCGACATAAAGGCGGGTGGCGAGGCGTTGTCCGGCTCCATAAATATTTCGGGCGTCGTGGAAGCGGAGGTTATAAGGGAATACAAAAATTCCGCCGTTGCAAAAATACTCGAGCTCGTGGAAAACTCCACAGCAAAGAAAGCCAAGCCCGAAAAGTTTATTTCGAGCTTTGCCAAGTACTATACCCCCGTGGTTGTCGTGGCGGCGCTGCTCGTCGCGGGGCTCGTTCCCACGATTATATGCGCGGTCAACGGCGCATACGTGTGGGCGGAATACGGCAAATGGATTTACAAGGCACTGTCATTCCTCGTCATTTCCTGCCCGTGCGCGTTGGTCATTTCCGTGCCGCTTTCCTATTTCGGCGGCATAGGCAGATGCGCAAAGTCGGGTATTCTGGTCAAGGGCTCGACCTGTATTGACGAGCTTGCCAGGGCGTGCGTTGCGGCGTTCGATAAGACGGGTACGCTGACCGAAGGCGTGTTTGCGGTCAAGTCGTCGTCCTGCGAGGAGGCGTTAAAGCTTGCCGCCTGTGCGGAGAAATTTTCTTCCCATCCCATAGCCGCGGCGTTTGCAAACGTTCAGACCGATTACGTTGCCGAGAACGCAAAGGAGGTTGCGGGCAGGGGCGTCAGCTGCACGGTTGGCGGCAAGGTTCTCGTGTGCGGAAACGCGCAGATGCTGACCGAAGCGGGAGTGGACTTTACGCCCGTTGAAAGCGTTTCAACCCTCGTTTACGTGGCGTTGGACGGCAAATACGTGGGCGTTATCGAGATTGACGACCGCATTAAGGACGGTGCGGCTGAGGCGATTGCGCTTTTGAAAAAGTCGGGCGTCAAGGGCGCGTATATGCTCACGGGCGACGGCAAGGCGCGCGCGGAGAGCGTTGCGGGAGGGCTTGGTCTGGACGGCGTTTACGCAGGACTGTTGCCGGACGAAAAGCTTGAAAGGGCGCAACAGCTTAAAGAGCAGGGCGGACTTATTTACGTGGGCGACGGCATAAACGACGCGCCCGTAATGACGGTTGCAAACTGCGCCGTATCCATGGGTCAGGTCGGCAGTGACGCGGCTATCGAGGCGAGCGACGTCGTGCTCGTTTCCGACAAGCTTTCGCTGTTACCCGAGGCGCGCAGGGTTGCGCGCGGCACGCGCTCGATAGTTATGCAGAACATAATCGGTTCGCTCGTCGTCAAGTTTGCGATAATGGCTCTCAGCATTGCAATTCCCTCGTTCCCGTTAATCATATCGATATTCGCGGACGTCGGCGTTATGCTTATCGCCGTACTCAACGCATTGCGAACGGCTTTAATTAAATAAGTAAAAAGGGGTGCGGCAAAAACCGCACCCTTAAATTTTACTTAATTTTACCGAACCTTATGTAGTCAACAAGCTTGGTTATTGCAAACGAAAAAACGTAAGCGCCCAAAACCGTAAAAAAGGAAAAGCCCGCCGTAAACGCGTCGCATCGTAATATAATCTTTAAGATATTGCCGTCGTTGTGAAATACGTTTTGCTGAAACCATACGATTGCCCACGGAGGCACGACGATGAGTATCAATGAAAATATAAGGGGAATTCCCGCGGCTTTGACGGCGGGTATGAACGAATAGGTGTTGCCAAGTGCAAGAAACCCGCCGCCGATAAAGAATACTCCAAGAAACGGCGGAATGTCGGGGACCCACAGATAGTGCGTAACGACTAGCATAATCCCCGCGGTGAGTATCAGCAACGCCATAATGGTTGCGGGTATTTCCTTGACGAAGTTTTTAAGCAGTTCCCGTTTGTCCGTAACGCCAATGCGCATTGCGGTCATTTGGTCGCGCAGCACCTTTTTAAGCGGCGCGTATTCTTCTTCGGGTATCTTTATGGGGAACTCCTTTATATCGCCGTCTGTTTTCAGCATTAACGACAGTTCGTCTTCGCGCTTGTAAACGTGCAGTTCGACAAGCTCGCGTTTAAAAATCTCTTCTCTGCCGAAGACCGTCCACACGACGTAATCGGGTGTCACGTCTATTCTGTTTTCTCTTTCCTTGCGCATATCGGCTATCTGCATATCGAGTTTCAGTTGCGCAAGCTGTCTTCTTTGCATAGCGTCGTGTCCACGCACCAGGTTGTGCTTAAACGCCCACCGCAGAAAATTGCCCCAGCCCTCGAATACGGAAACGAGTAAAATGGCGGTACACGCCGCAATTATTATGAACGAGGGTAAAAGGTGTAAAAGCGTTTTGCCGACGTTGGACGTTGTGAAAAGCTGATAGATGAGCGCAGTTATAAACCATACGCACAGCAGCATAGCGAAAGCAAATAGGAAAATCTTCTGCGGGACGAAAGTTTTTCTGAATTTCTGTCCCTTCGGCAAATCTATCCACGTTCGCGCGTCGCTGTAAGAATACAACAGCTTGCCCAAATCGCCGTAACGTTCCGAAAACGTTTGCCCTTTCGCCAACTCCTTGCATTGCGCGTAAGTTATCCGGTCGTAGTTTTTTTCGTATTCTTCACGCCGCTGACGTTCGCGTTTTTTCTCGGCTTTTATTTTATTGCGTTTTTGTTTGCTTACCTTTTTCTTCATCTCGATTTATTTTATCATATCCGCGCAAAGTTTTCAAGGGTTTTAAAATGCGTTTGACGGCGTTGACAGTTTACCGCCGCTGTGGTAAAATAATGCGTGAAAATACTTTTGGAGAAGAAAAATGAAATACGTTCTTGCGTTGGATCAGGGCACGACGAGCACGCGCGCCATCATATTCGATAAAAAGGGAAGTATAGTCGGCATAGCGCAAAAGGAGTTCAGACAGATTTATCCCGCCGTCGGCTACGTCGAGCATAACCCCGAGGATATCGTTTCTTCCGCTGTCTGCGTAATCAACGAGGTGTTGAAGCAGGCGGGGCTGACCGTCGGCGACCTTGCCGCAATGGGCATAACCAACCAGCGCGAAACCACCGTGGTGTGGGATAGAATTACCGGCGAGCCCGTGAGCAACGCAATCGTGTGGCAGTGCCGCAGGACGGCGGATATTGCCGAGCAATTGAAGAAAGAGGGACTGTCCGAACGCATTTATCAAAAGACGGGGCTGGTGCCCGACGCGTATTTTTCGGCGACCAAAATCAAGTGGATTTTAGACAACGTGGCAGGCGCAAGGGAAAAAGCCGAGCGCGGCGAATTGCTGTTCGGTACCGTTGATACCTTCTTAATGTGGCGCTTCTCGTGCGGCAGAATTTTTGCAACCGACCCCACCAACGCCTCGCGCACCATGCTTTTCAACATTCACACTTTGCAGTGGGATTACGAGCTTTTGAAATGGTTCAATATACCTGCGGGGATGCTGCCCCAACTGCGTTCGTCGTGCGGACTTTTCGGCTATACGGACAAAAGCGTGCTGGGCGGCGAGGTGGCAATTTGCGGCGTTGCGGGCGACCAGCAGGCTGCGCTTTTCGGTCAGCTGTGCGTCAACGAAGGCGACGTTAAAAACACTTACGGTACCGGCTGTTTCCTGTTGATGAACACGGGCAACAAGGCGGTTACCAGTACTAACGGACTGGTTACCACTCTTGGCGCTACGGCGGGCGGCAGGCCGCCCTACGTTCTGGAAGGTTCGGTGTTCGTCGGCGGCGCAGTGGTGCAGTGGCTGAGCAAAGAGCTGGGGCTTATTGCCACGGCGGACGAAAGCGAGAGCTGGGCGAGAAAGGTGCCCGATACGGGCGGCGTTTACGTCGTGCCCGCGTTCACGGGACTGGGCGCGCCCTACTGGGACAGCGAAGCGCGCGGCTTGCTTTGCGGCATTACGCGCGGCACCAACAAGGCGCATATCATAAGGGCGGCGCTGGAATCGATAGCCTTCCAGTCGGCGGACCTCGTCGACGCAATGCAGCGCGACGCGGGCGTCAACGTATCCTGCCTGCGCGTGGACGGCGGAGCTTCGCGCAACGACTTTTTAATGCAGTTCCAGTCGGATATACTCGGCGTAAAAATTCAGCGCCCCGTTATCGAGGAATCGACGGCGCTCGGCGCGGCTTACCTTGCGGGACTTAGCTGCGGTTACTGGGGCGGTCTTAAAGAGATTGAAGCTCAGCGCGTTCTCGGCAAAGAGTTCTCGCCTGCAATGCAAAGCGAGCAAAGGCAAAAGGCTATGGAAAACTGGCACGCTGCGGTAAAAACGGCGCGTTCGATGCGTTAACCCGCGCATATACGGCGGTTAATTGCAGAAAATAGTAGTATACGTATGGTTGATTGTATTATTATCGGGACGGGTGCCGCGGGCGTTTCCGCGGCTCTCACGCTTAAAGCGTTAAAGAAAAATTTCATTTGGATAGGTAGTAAAAACCTTTCGCCTAAGATTCGCAGTGCGGAAAAAATCGCCAACTACCCGGGGCTTCCCCAAGTGTCTGGCGAGGAGATGACTGCGGCTTTTTTAAAGCAAATCGAGGGCGAAGAAATCGAGATAACCGAGGGCAGAGTCAACGGCGTTTACCCTGCGGAGGGCGGCTTTAACGTCACGTGCGGCGGCGACGTTTACGAGAGCAAAACCGTCATTCTGGCAACGGGCGTGGAGGCGTTCAAGCCCGTCAAGGGGGAGAGCGAATTTCTCGGCAAGGGCGTCAGCTACTGCGCCGTGTGCGACGGCTTTTTGTATAAGGACAAGGCCATAGCCGTCGTAATCGAGAGCGGGGAAGAGGCGGAAGAGGTTAAGTTGCTTGCGCAATATGCGCGCACCGTTTATCTTTTCGTTTTAAAAGGCGGGGCGGAAGTCGATCTTGAAAACGTGAAAAAGATTGACGGCAGGGTGAGCGAAATCAAGGGCGATATGCGCGTGCGCTCGGTCGTTTACGACGGCACTGAACTGCCCGTGGACGGCGTGTTCGTTTTAAAACAGGCGGTTGCCGCCGATACCCTCGTTTACGGCTTAAAGACCGAAGAGGGGCGGGTGGTCGTCGACCGCGACTGTGCAACTAACGTCAAGGGCGTTTTCGCAGCGGGCGACTGCACGGGCAGACCTTTCCAGTACGCCAAAGCGGCGGGCGAAGGCAACGTTTGCGCCTACTCGGTAAACAATTATCTCAACGCTCTGAAAAAGTGATAAATTAGTAATAAAAATGAGTTGACATAAAAAATTGTATTTGCTATAATCGTTTAGCATTGAGTTGTGCGTAACCTGCTTTCCTTAGCAGACGATGCGGGTGTAGTTCAATGGTAGAACACTAGCCTTCCAAGCTGGTTGCGTGGGTCCGATTCCCATCACCCGCTCCAAA
>JAIDIR010000130.1 GCA_029052615.1 Clostridia bacterium
TATTCACTGCATGCATGCAAAAGCTGTTTATAGTCGTATACGACGACTTTATTATTACGATTGCACAGCAAGGTTTTCAGGCACTCGAAATATTCCGCCTGAGAAAACTCACAGAACAAATCAGCTGCGTCGTATTTAACGTCGTATTGCTTGCCATTAAAATAAATATTCGAGCCGTATTCTTTGAAATCAATGAAAAATTCACCCGTTTCCGAGCACAGCTTTTTTAAATCATCACGGTTATCGATTACTACGATTTCGGGATATTTTATTTCATTCACGCCTTCGGTCTCATCGTCGCCGACGAATTTTACCGTAGGTATCAGACTTTTGAATTCAAATTGCTTGAACAGCTCCTTGACTTCAACCGAATAGCTTTGCGGCGTAACGCACTGTGCAAGCTCCAAGTCAATCGGACAATTGCGGTCTATCGTTGCAAGCTTGTACGAGAAAAATGCGCTCTCCTTGCCGTCCTCCAATTTTTTGCGAACCGAAATGGAACTTATTCCGTCAAGACATTCGTACACTTCTTCAAGACTGCCGAAAGTGGAAATAAGCTTGCGGGCGGTTGTTTCGCCAATTCCGGGCACACCGGGAATATTATCCGACTTGTCGCCCATTAAAGCTTTCAAATCGACAATGGCGCCGGGCTTCATGCCTACTTCACTGACGAAATTTTCAACGGAAAGCTTCAAAAGGTCGCTCACGCCGCGCTTCGTATAGTAAACGTCGGTCTTTTCATCGACCAGCTGAAATGAATCCCTGTCGCCGGTATAGATGAAGCTGTGCACGTCAAATTTTTTGGACAGCGTACCGATAAGGTCATCCGCCTCATATCCCGCCTTTTCACACGTGGCAATTTTCATTGCGGAAAGCAGCGACTTTAAAGGCTCAACCTGTGAAGCGAGCTCGTCGGGCATTGGCGAACGATTCGCCTTGTAGCCTTCATACATTTTGTGCCTGAAAGTCGGCGCCTTCAAATCGAAGGTTACGACCATGTATTCGGGCTTAACGTAGGAAATAATTTTAAAAACGAGCTTTATAAAGCCGAAAATTGCGTTGGTTGGCTGACCCTGCGACGTACTGAAAATG
>JAIDIR010000131.1 GCA_029052615.1 Clostridia bacterium
ACGTCGCGCTGCCGACCGAAATACCCGCCCCCGTGCCTAGGCCGAGCGAGGAAAATATCGAAGCGTACGGCTACGATATAAGCAAGCCCGACGACCAGATTACCGCCGACGACCTTGTGGCGGTTGCGACGGCGCACGGCGGCAAGTGCCTGACCGCCGACAGCTTTGACGGCGATTTGTACAAAAAGATGGACTGGGAAACGGTTGACGGCGAAAAGTTTACCGCCGATACCTACACCGTTCTGCGCGCGGGGCACTGGATTAATCCCCTTTACACCCAGTGGAAATGGGATTTCGACAGGCTTTCCAAGACGGACAGAATTTTTGCGCGCATCTGGTACGACAGTCACGGCAAGGACGAGGACTACGTTTACTACTTTGACGACAAATTCAAGGCGCACGCCGATAAACTGAGCAAATAATGAAAATAGCAATATTCTATTTTTCGGGCACGGGCAACACCGAAAAGGTTGCCAAAGCCTACAAGCAATATTTCGAGGAGCAGGGCAACGGGTGCGAGCTTTTCCCCCTGCCGCAGAAAGAACAGGTTGATTTAACGCAGTACGACCTGGTCGGTTTCGGCTACCCCATTCATTCGTTCAACGCGCCGCAGATTGTGTTGAAATTTGCCAAATCATTGCCCAAGCCAAAAAAGGGCGACAAGCGCGTTACGATGGCGTTCATCTTCAAGTCCTCGGGCGAGCCCGTTAAGATGAGCAGAGTTTCCTCCCTTAAGCTCAAAAAGATTTTAAAGAGGCGCGGCGTGTACGTTGCCAACGAATATCAGTACGTTATGCCCTACAATATGATTTTCCGCCACACCGACCACACGGCGTACAGGATGTGGGAAACGGCGAAAAAGCTTATCCCTTTGGACTGCGCGGATATTTTAAACGGCGTGGAGCGGCACGAAAAGAAGATGCCGTTCGGCGGCTTTCTGGCGTGGATATTGCGCTGCGAACACTGGGGCGCGCACGTTATCGGCGTAGGCTACAGAGCCACCAAAAACTGCGTAGGGTGCGGAATATGCGCCAACAACTGCCCCGCAGGCAACATAAAAATGAAAAACGGCAAGCCTAAATTCGGCGGCAATTGCTATATATGCGCGCGGTGCTCCTTCCACTGCCCCAAGGACAGCATAAGGATAGGACTTTTGAACGGCTGGCGCGTGAACGGCGCCTACTCCTTTAAGGACGGCGACCCGAACGAAAAGAACGGGCACGAAAACTATTGCAAGAAGGCTTACGCCAGATATTTTAAAGAAGCCGAGGAGCGGATAAATTCCGCGGCGGAAACGGCTGATAAACAATCATAAATTCAATTACGATAAGGAGGGTTTGCATGACAAACTCAGACGGAATACAGACCGCGCGCGACAACTTTTCCAAGCTGTGCGCCGTGCTTGACGACAACAACTTCAAATATGAAAAGAATGACGACGAGCTTTCGATTCACTGCCTTGCAAAGGGCAGGGAGCTTCCCGTTGAAATAATAATAAAATTCAACCCCCAGCTCGAAATAGTTTCGGT
>JAIDIR010000132.1 GCA_029052615.1 Clostridia bacterium
GCTTATAAGCGTTACGCTTACGAGGAGGCTGAACACGCGAGCAAGTTTGCGGAGCTTCTCGGCGAAGTGGTTACACCTTCCACCCAGAAGAACCTCGAACTCCGTGCGGCGGCTGAAGCAGGCGCTTGCGAAGGCAAGCTTGCACTTGCAAAGAAAGCTAAGCAGCTCGGCTACGATGCAATTCACGACACCGTTCACGAAATGGCTAAGGACGAAGCGCGTCACGGCGCCGGCTTTAAGGGTCTTTTAAAGAGATATTTCGGCAAATAATTGTGAATTATCGTTTTACATATAAGGGGATAGTGCGCGATTTGCCCGTTTACGAGGTGGGCGGCGGATTAAAGATTGCTTATCTTGACAGTTTTTGCGACTTCGAGCTTGTAAAAGCTTTTTCGCAGGATATGGCGGAATCAATTGCGGACAATCACCGTTTTCAGTCTGCTGAAAGGGTAGTTATTTTTACCGCGGTCAGCAAGGGCGTTCCGTTTGCCTATACGGTAGCCAACGCGCTTTCTCAAGCGTGCGCGGATAAAAAGATAGAAATTGCCGTTGCGCGTAAGGAAAACAAAAAGTTTTACGGCAAGGTGGTAACCGTCGGCAAAACTTCCATAACCTCTGCGGAGGGAGGCGACCTTTTGGTGCTTGCCGAAAACGAGGTTAATAAGCTGCAGGGCGCCTGCGTTATCCTGCTTGACGATATGTATTCGACGGGCGCGTCCTTAAAGGCTTTGGAAGAGCTTGCAGGAACGTGCGGCGCAACCGTCATAGACAGCGTCGTGGCGGTTTGGGAAACGGGTGACGAAAGTATTACTCCGCCTGTAAAATATATGGCGACTTTACCTCTTATAAAGTAGGCGTTTGCAATTAGGAAATTCAACTTAAAATTAATTAAACGGGGCGGCAATTTTCGCTCCGTTTTTTAATGCGGTCATATAACCTTATATAATACAGCACGCATATAATGAATTAAAGGGGCAAGGGGGAAAACCTTTGCACTTTAATTCTTAAGATAAGGTAAAAATTATATATGTGTTTCTGCTGTAATAATTCTCGCTCCGGCAACTCGTGCGGGTGCGGGTTATTGTCTTTGTTAAGTGGCAACAATAGCGGTTGCGGATGCAATTCCAAACGTTCCGGCTGCGGCTGCAACAACGGTTGCGGATGCAATTCGAGCCGCTCCGGCAGCGGTTGCAATTCCGGCTGCTGGTTCAACTGGTGCAACGGTTGGAGCGGCGGCAACGGCTTCAGCACCCAGAGCGACGGTAACGGCTGCGGCTGCAACGGCGGTTGCGGATGCAATTCCAGCCGTTCGGGCTGCGGCTGCAACAGCGGCTGCGGATGTAACTCCAACCGTTCGGGTTGCGGTTGCAATAGCGGTTGCGGTTGTAACAACTGAATTGACCGTTATAGCGGGGAGCGGCAATAATACGCCGTTCCCCGTTTAATTTGCATAACGGACGTATTTAAGTCAAAAATAATAGTATGCGCGCAATATTCGAGCAAATCAAATACTTTTCGGACAAGCGTTTTTCCACACTTGCTGGTACGCTGGTCTATTTTTTGCTGATGTCGGTCACGCCGTTTCTGTTCTGGCTTGCTCTGCTGGTCGGCAACGTCGATTTCAGCCATATCATTTCTCACGAGTTTTTTACGGCAGTCGCGCCCGTTCTGCAATATCTGCAGACTTCCGCGGCGGGCGCCGCAAGCAGTGCGGGAATTATACTCGTTTTAACTTCCCTGTGGTCGTCAACGAATTTTTTCTATCATTTGAGGCGCAGCGGAGAAATAATTTACGACAGCAGGATAAACAGGGGAGGATTCAGTTTGCGCTTATCTTCGCTTCTTGCCGTCTTTTCAACCATAATTATGGTTGCGCTTGCCGCCGCGGTCCCGTTTCTTAGTTATAACGTTCTGCAAAATATAATGCCCGATTTCGTGGCTCAGTGCATATCGCTCGTGTTCGTAACAATGCTGGCGTTCTTCGTTGCCTATTTTTTAAATGTTTTTGCCTGTCCCTACAAGCTCGGGTTCGATAACACTATGCCGGGCGTAATGCTCACGGTTACACTTTGGCTGCTGTGCGCGGTCGGCTTTTCGATATATCTCACGTTTGCAAATCCGCAAAAGCTGTACGGGGCGATAGCTGCAGTCATCGTATTTCTGTTCTGGTGCTATTTAATGGTAAACAGTTTGGTAATAGGCATCATATACAAC
>JAIDIR010000133.1 GCA_029052615.1 Clostridia bacterium
ATATAATAATTTTAGAAATTCTGTTAGCTATGACGCTAACAGAAACAGGTAGCAGCTGCGCTGCTACCTAATATAATTATCAGTGAATACGAAAGATTATGGAAAACGTTGAATTTAATGCTTTGATTGCGAAAGCAAAAAATAAAGATGGTCAAGCTATCGAAATTTTGTCAAAGTATTGTATCGAAACAATGAGAATGCATCTTTCAATTCTATCCGGAAACAGGCAGGAAGTGGAAGATTGGGCTCACGACGTTTTTGTCTATAAGATATATTCCAATCTGCCCGATTATTTCATCGAAATGCCCGCGGCATGGCTCAATAAAGTTGCCGAACGCTACGTATTTACTCTGATGAAAAAGGAGAAGCGCATCACACCGCTCATTGAAGAAATTACCGACAACAGGGCATTTTCCGATTTGGTCGATGAAATAATGGTAAAGGACGCGCTTCACAAATTAAAGAAAATCGACTATCAGATACTCGTTCTCAGGTATTATTTCAAATATGAATATAATTACATAGCCAAAATATTCAGGCTCAATCCCGCAACAGTTCGGCAAAGAGCGTTCCGCGCCAGACAAATTCTTAAAAATTACGTCACGTTTTGATTGAAAAAGCAGTCTATATGTTATCAAAAAACGTGAGGTGAACAAATGAAGAAGAAATTTTTAGCGGTATGCCTGATGCTCGTTTTGTCGTTGGGCGCGGTAGGCGGCTCGGTTGCGGCATTTGCCGACGTCAGCCTTGAAGAGTGTGATTTGTGCTTTCAGCAAACGGCAAGCGCCATTCTGGAAGAGGGCGAGGTAAACGGCACTTACATAGTCACCCGGCGCACTCCGCTGTACGATTTGAACCTTGAAAATATGGGCTACGTTTATTCGTTCGGCACGGGCTTGGGCGAGGGCTACGCAATAGTCATTTGCGATAACGGCAACTATGTCGCGCAGGAATTTTTCAAGTCTGCGGCAAACCCATACACGCAGGTGGAAGAGGGCGAGCTTTGCGTTTACGCCCATACTATGACCTATTTAAAGAGTGTGAACGGCGTCATTTGCGATATTCAGACTTCCGCGCCGATTTCGGAAGAGTCGCTTGATTTACTGCGCGAGGACGCGTTTTCTTACCAGACCGATACGAACGCAAATTTGGAATATAAGACGGTAAGGATAGAATACGTTTCGCGTTCGTATGACGTAAAAAATTTGTGCCACGGTCAGCCGAGATTTAGCAATAATGGTTGGACGGGCGGCTGTGCGGCTGTCGCAGGCGGAAATTTAATCGGTTATTACGATAGATATTACGAGGACTTAATTCCCAATCATACTGCGGGTATTTCAAACGGCGAACTGTTTATATATTATTATGCCGACGAATACGTAAATAATATGATAAGTACTCTGTATTCATATATGGGCGGTAGCGGAGCAGGTATATCCGAAGACGGCTTTAAGAGCGGTATGAAAAGATACTGTTCGGACAAAGGTTTAAGCTGTGATTTCACTTCGTTAAAGAGCGGCGGTAAGCTTAGCTACGATTCCGTTAAATCGTGCATAAACGGCGGCAACCCTTTGGTGCTGTTTTTGAATACATATACCGTTTGTACCACTATGGAACTGGATACGTACGGGTACATATATTATCAGATTTCACAGGGTAACCACGTAATGCCCGGTTTCGGTTACAGGAACGTAAAATACACCCACAGCGACGGTTCTGTAAGTGATTATAAATATATCAACGTCACGACCGGGTGGGGTGACCCGAAAGAGGCATATTTCAATATAGAATATTGCACGAATATAGTTTCGGCTTATAAGGTTAATATATATTAAGGTAATTATGGATATTAAAGAATATTTACAGCAGAAAGCGGAGGAGGACGCCTCCTCGGTGCTTTCGGAAAGTGATAAGGAATATTGCAAAGCGATTGCTTTGCAAAGTAACTTGCCGCCGAGGAACAGGTATAACCGCAAATTTTGGGCGTGCATTTCCTGTGCGTTTTGCGTACTCGTTGCCGCAATTATCACTATTGCCGTAATATTTGCTCCCAAAAAACCTATAATGTATTTTGAAGACAATATACTTTCACAAAATGCAACAATTTCCGAACTGAATGGGGACTTGCAGTTTTTTAGTGTCGATTCATCGGTTGGCATTACGTCTGAGACAAAAATGTATTATGATTCGGAAAGTGAAGATAAACTGTATTACAA
>JAIDIR010000134.1 GCA_029052615.1 Clostridia bacterium
TGCCCGTTACATCCGTCCAGAAATCGGCGCCGATCACGGATCTCAAAGCGGAGCCGTTGGCGTACTTTTTCTTGACCTCGCCGTCCCTTACTAGCGAACTAACGCCCGTTTCCTCCGAAACGACTATGGACGTTACAGAAGCAACAGTAGTTACGCCGAGTGCCGCGCGGTGGCGCGAGCCTACCTCCTGAGGGAGATTGTTGTTCTGGATAAGCGGAAGGAAACAGCCCGCCGCGTGGATTTTCTGTCCCTCGATTATCATTGCACCGTCGTGCAGGGGCGCCTTGGGATAGAACACCGCCTCCACCATAGGGGCGTTGATGTCCGCGTTTATTACCGTGCCGCTGGAAATTATGCCCTCGGGCAGGTTGCCGTTGGAAAGCACTATGAGCGCGCCTATGTCGTTTTTGGACATATGCTGTACGGCGTGGGTGATTTCGTCGATTATAAACTCGATATCGCGCACCGTAAGGCTATCACCCTTGGCGTGGTGCTTTTTGGGTCCCGTGCCGAGCAGCGAGCGCTTGATTTCGGTGTCGAACATCATTACTACGACGGTGACCAGCAGGAATACTACCAAAACGAGTACCTGCGAATCGATTGAGGTTGAAAGCGAGAAGGCAATACCGAATACTATTACCGTACCGCAAAACAGAGCGATAAGCTTACCGCCCTTGTTTCCCTTTAAAATTCTGAACGCAAGATAGAACGCCAATGCAAAGATTATAAACTCGAGTATATAGCTGTAATTGAAGTTTTCAGCCATATGCTTTATTCTATCCCAATATTGTACCCAGAAATCTTTTCCGAAGCCCATTGATTAAATCTCCGTCGTATAAAAGTTACTATACATACACTATTATATTAGTTTTCACAAAAAAAATAAAGCATTTTGACAGAATAATAATGCATATAGCAGAATTTTTATACTTTCAGTCGAAAAATACGCGCGCAATTGCGCTTTCAAACGCGCCGCTTTGGGTTATCTGACCGCTTTTGAATAGCGACGACAGCGAATAGAGCGCGTTTATATATGCAATCAGCTTTTGCTCCCCCACCGCGCGCGCCTGCTGTTTGGTCTTGCCAAGAATATAGTCGGTCATTTTTAAAGACGACATAAGCTCCCTGTCGGACGCATCTGAGGAAAGCACGGTCAACAGGTTTTTGAAATAGTTTAAGAGCGAGCCTATTATTGCGTTTTCGTCAAAGCCCTTGTTTAAAAGGTCGTAACAGATTTCCGAAAAGCCGCCAAAGTCGCGGCGGGCAATCGCGCCCGTCATTTGATACACGCGGTAATCTGCGTCCTTATACACAAGCTCGTCGACGACCGCCTTGTTTACGCCGCCCTCCCTGCCGTACTCTATCAGCTTTTCAACTTCCTTGCTCACCCTTGCCATATCGCACAGGCAATAGTCGGCAACCGCCTCGCACGCCTCCACCGAGGACGAAACGCCCGCGCGCTTCATGGTCAGGTACGCCCACTTGGCAACCGTTTCCCTGTCCGCCTTGTTGCAGTCGATATAGGTCACGCATTTTTTGCGCTTGAAATCCACGCCCTTTTTGCCCTGCACGTTGACGATTATCAAAATAGTCGTTTCGGGAAAATTTTCAAACACGGGCTTGACGTACTTTTCATAGTCGCCTTCGGTCGGATAGAAGTCGGTTATTTTGACTATACGCTTTTCCGCCATAAAGGGGAACGCCGAGAGCGCGGAGGTTATATCGGTGAGGCTTGCGCCCTTGTACTGCGCGCCGTCGAAGGTCGTAAAATTCAGCTCTGGCATTTCGAGAAAAGCCGACTTAATCTGTTCCTCCGCCTTGGCGCGGAAATACGCGTCGTCGCCCTCAATCAGATATATCGGCTTTGCGCCCTCTTTTATATCGTCTTTTAACTGTGTGAATTTCATTTTTGTTATTCCTTTGGTATTACGTAGGAAGGTCGGATTTTTCCGTTTGAGATTTCGTAGCGCATAGGTCCGCAGAACGGCAAGCCGAAGCTATTATCGTTCGCGTACAGCACGGCGCCTTGTGAACCGTAGCAATATAAATTGAAGTCGGCTTTGCAAAGGAGCGAGCCGTAAAGCGCGCCCTCCTCCTCGAGAGCGACGGAAATTGTTATCCCCTCGGTCTGCGCAATAAGCGTGCTGCCCTCGAAAGAAAACTTTACGCCGCACGCCTGAAAATCGTCCGAATAGATTACCGAAACCGAACCGACGCTCGTTATTGGAATTGCACTTCCGCGCGCATATATCCTGTCGAAGCCGCCGCCGAGAGCGAACGCAACCGACAGATTGTCCTCGTCACCCAACACCACTAAAGTATCAACGCCCGCCGGTACTTGCTTGGAAGCGCGGTAATTTTCGGTGACGATTAGCACGGCTCCGCAGTCGGTGTTTATAAGTACCGAGCCGCCCGAATATCCCGAGGCGAAGGTGACCGAAGTTACGGCGTTGCCCGACTTGGCGGCGGAAACGAGCATTATCGAAATCAACGCCGCAGAGATTACCGCACCGCGGGCAAATAGCCTGCCGCCGAAATTGAACTTATCCGACAGCGCTGCGCCGATTGCAATAAACGGCACGAACAGCCAGTTGCCTGCGTCGGAGGATATCAGCGCCTTTTCGAAGCCGCACGCCGTTATAAAGTTGACGGTCAGCTGCAGCGGCGCAACCGCCGACGACAAAACCGAAGTCGCAAAAAACGGTATAAACGAAGACAGCAGCGTACTTACTAAAAGTATTACGTACAGTACCGAAATTACGGGAACGAAAATTACGTTTAAAAACAAGCCCGCCGCGGAAACGCTGCCGAACGTGGTCATAAGCGCGGGCACCGTTGAAAACTGTGCCGAAAGTCCCGCCGCCAGCCCTCCGCGTATCTTTTCGGGAAGAAAGGCGAAAAGCCGTTTGAGGTTGGGTGCGATAACTATTATTCCCGTCGCCGCCGAAAAGGACAGCAAAAATCCCGCGTCGAACAGATAGAACGGATTTATGAGCAGCAGCAGAATTACCGAAAGCGACAGCGCGTTCCAGCCGTCGTATTTGCGGTATATGCACGAGGATATTCCCGAAACCGAGCACATTATAAGCGCCCTGACCGAGGACGGTGAAAAGTTGCACACGCCTGCATACAGCGTGATTACCGCTATTTTTACCGCCGTCGAAGCAAAGCGGTTGAATTTTATCCTTTTGAAAATTAAGGTGAGCGCGCCGTATATTACGCCGATATGCAGACCAGACACGGCAAAAACGTGGGCTACTCCGCCGTTGCGGAAAGCTTGCAGCGTGCCGTCGGATATTTCCGACGTATTGCCCGTGAGCATTGCGTAGCACACCGCCGCCGTTTCGCCGTCCAGATTATTAAACAGCGCGCTTTGGAAAGCGGCGTTAATTTCGCCGAAGAGCGAAAAGTGATACTTGGACTGCAGTCCGCCCGTAACCGAGCAATAGTACTTTACGTTTTCGGTCGCGCGGTAGGCTATAGCTCCGTTCGAAAAAAATTCCTGTTTGCCAAGCACCGCGTAAAACGTGACCGTATAGCCCCTGCCGCAATAGTCACCCGCGTTGTCGCCGAGGTACGCAATAAGCTTTCCCTTCAACGGCACGCCGTACGCGGCGGCGTTATCGAGAATGAGATACCTGCTCCCGCCCGAAGTCACGCCAACCTCTTTCACCCTTGCGGTAACCTGCACCAGCTCGCCCAGCGGCACGGCGGAAGCGCAGTAAACGCAGTACTGACAATACGCGTAAAAGGCGCCGGCGGTAAAGAAAATAACCGCAAAAATAAATATAAGCGGCTTTGACGTGCTTTTGTGGAAAATTGCAACAGGCACGCAAGCCGCAAACGAAATCGCCGCAGTAATGAGAATATATATGCCGCTTAATTTAAAGTAAGCGAGCATCGCCGAAAATATTATACCTGACGCCAGCGCCGCCGCCATAAGCACGGGCGTGCGCAGATTGAACGGCTTTTTCATCTGTAAGTCTCCTTGCAGTATATTTGCAGGAGATTGGCTCCGAAGCGGCTGAAGCTTGCTCAACCGCTATTATTATATCACAGCAAAAAGCTTAAAGCAACAACAATGCGGAATTAACAGCCCAAAAACTCCACGCCTTTGAGCATAACGTCGTTTACCGTGTCGTTGACCAGCGAATAGGTTATGATTTTGCCGTCCCTCTCGCTCTTTACTATGCCGAGGTTTTTTAAAAGGCGGAGCTGGTGCGAGACGGTGGTCTGGTTTATTTCGAGCACGCGCGAAAGGTCGGTAACGCACATTTCCGAGATGGCAAGCGCAGACAGCATCCTCACGCGCGTGGGGTCGGCGAACACGCCGAAAAAGCAGGTTATGCTGTCCAGAACGTCACCCTCCGGCACGTATTCTCTCACTAAGTCTTTCGTACGTCTGTCAAGCAACATCATATCCTGCATAAACTGCCTCCTTCGGCTTGTATTATACAGGCTGATATGTGCTTGTGTAAATATAAGTTTTTGACTTATTGTGTCACAATTTCGAAAGTTATGTCACTTAGTAACTATAGAGGTAACTTTATAGCCCGCATCCTCGATAACCTTTGTTATTTCCCCGTCGGAAATTTCCTCGCGGCTGCGCACTACGGCAAGATTTTTCTTGAGCTTGACGTCCGCGGATACCACGCCGCTGACTGCCGAGAGAGCCTTTTCCACCCTTGCCGCGCAATGGTCGCAGCACATACCTTCAACGGTTATAAGTTTTTTCATAATTCCTTCTTCCTCCTCGATTATTTTATTTTCGGAGCTTTCAACCGCTTGCGGCTTTTTCTCCCTTTTAAGATTTTTGTTTTTATAGCGCAACAGCCTTAATGCATTGCCCACCACGAACAGCGAGCTTAAGCTCATGCACAGCGCGGCTATCATGGGCGTGAAGTAGAAGCCCACGGGCGAGAGCCCGCCCGCCGCGACGGGAATCATTACCGCGTTGTAAAAGAACGCCCAGAACAGGTTTTGTTTTATATTGCGCACGGTTGCGCGGCTTAAATCTATTGCCGTATCCAAAGCGCGCAAATCGCCGCCCACGAGCACCACGCCCGCACTGTCTATGGCAACGTCCGTACCGTCGCCTATGGCTATGCCGACGTCCGCCTTTTTGAGCGCGGGGCTGTCGTTTATTCCGTCGCCCACCATAGCGACCGTCGCGCCTGCCTTTTGCATATTATCCACGGCGCGCAGCTTATCTTCGGGCAACACCTCTGCCACGAAGTCGTCAAGCCCCACGCTGTGCGCAACCGCGGCAGCCGCTACCTGCCCGTCGCCCGTAAGCATTGCAAGCTTAATATTGCGCCTCTTTAAAAGCTCCACCGCCTCCGCGCTGGTTTCCTTTACCGCGTCGGTAACCGCAATGAGCGCGATTACGCGCTTTTCGTCGGCAAGATACATAACCGTCTTGCCCTGCGCGGAAAGTTCGTCCGCCTGCGTTTTAACCTCGTTACTTATCTTTATTCCGTCAAGCAGCGCGGTGTTGCCCAAACGGTAAGTGACGCCGTCGTACTTTGCCTTTGCGCCGCGCGCGACTATATATTCAAAGTCGGTGACCTGCACTCCCGCGCCGCAGTACTCGGCAATGCACTTTGCAAGCGGATGGTTGGAGTTGCCCTCTATGCCGCCGGCCAGAGCAAGCACGCGCTCCAAGTCAACGCCAAAGGGCACCACCTCCGAAACCTGCGGCTTTCCCTGCGTGATAGTTGCCGTCTTATCGAGCAGCACGCAATTTATTTCTTTCGTCCTCTGCAACGAATCCGCGTCCTTATACAGCACGCCGAGCGAAGCGGCTTTGCCGGTTGCCGTCATTATTGCAACGGGTGTGGCAAGACCGAGCGCGCACGGACAGGAAACCACAAGCACGGATATTGCGTAGGTAACGCAGTGCGAGGGCACGAACGCTCTGTCGATAAGCATCCATACCACGAAGGTGACGAGCGAAATCGCCGTGACGACAGGTACGAAAATACCCGCGACCTTATCGGCAAATTTCTGTATGGGCGCCTTGGAAGCCCCAGCCTGCCGCACCATTTTTATAATCTTTGCAAGCGTGGTCTGTCCGCCCACCCTTTCGGCGCGCACCTTTATAATGCCGTCCGTATTTACCGAAGCCGTCGTTACCGTATCGCCGACGGTAACCTCTACGGGCATACTCTCGCCCGTAATCGCCGACTTATCGACGAAGCCGTGACCTTCCACCACCACGCCGTCGACGGGCACGTAATCACCCTGCATAACCACTGCGATATCGCCTGGCTTTACGCTTGAAACGGGCACGCTTTTCCTTTCGCCGTTCACCTCTATCGTAACCGTGTCGGGCGCGAGGCGCAAAAGCTTTTCAATCTCGTCACCCGTCTTGCGCTTTGACTTTTCTTCCAGCCATTTGCCTACGGTAACGAGCGCGAGAATGGTCGCCGCGCTTTCGAAATGCAAGTCCATATGCATGGCGTACCACCCCTCGTTGCCGTTATACGCGCCGACGAAAACGAGGACGGTGAGCACCAGCGAATAGATAAACGACACGCCCGAGCCGAGCGCGACGAGCGTATCCATATTGGGCACGCGCTTGATAAGCGCCATAAAGCCCTTTGTAAAAAATTTGTAGTTGACGGCAAGCACGCCCGCGGTCAGCACGAACTGATAGAGCGCGAACCACTGCGCGTAGCCCTTGGAAGGGTCCAAAAAGAAGGGTAGCGGAAAGTGCGCCATATGCCCCATGG
>JAIDIR010000135.1 GCA_029052615.1 Clostridia bacterium
CGTGTATCAACGCGCACCCAAGCGCCAGTGCGCTTCCGAGAGCGTCGCCGTCCGGTCTGAAGTGGCATACTACGGCAACGTTGCTGCTGCGGTTTAATACCGCCGCTATTTCCGTGAGGCTGTTATTAGTCATCTTCACCGTCGCCGCCTTTATCTATTTCTTTAAGTAACCTGTCGATTTTATCCCCGTACTCCAGACTTTCGTCCAACGTAAACCTGAGTTCGGGCACACACCTTATGCGCAGCACTTTGGAAAGCGCGTATCTTATATACCCCGCGTTGTCAACGATTATTTTAAAGCTTGCGCGTCTCTTTTCCTCGTTTAAGTCGTAGATGCTTACGAACACCTTACAGCTCTTCAAATCGGGAGCAACGTCGGCGTTTATAACGCTTATAATCGCACTGAGTTCGGGATATCTGTTCTTTAAATCGGTTGAAATAACTTTATATATCTCTTCGCGGAACTGACTTGACAGTCTTTCCCCTCTCAAACCTTTCATGTAACCTCTTACTTTCCTGCCGTCAATTCCTCGATGGTATAGCACTCGATTACGTCGCCGACCTTGATATCGTTGAAGCCCTCGATTGCGCAACCGCATTCGTAGTTGTAAGCAACTTCCTTCACGTCGTCCTTAAAGCGCTTTAACTGGCGGACGTTACCTTCTACTATAAGCACGTCGTCGCGGTAAATTCTCAGCTTGCCGCCGCGGATAATCTTGCCTTCCGTAACGTAGCAGCCCGCAACGGTGCCGACGCCCGTAATTCTGAACGTCTGGCGCACCTCGCATTTGCCGAGATATACGTCCTGATATTTGGGGGTAAGCATACCCTTAAGCGCCGCTTCGATATCGTCGAGAAGGTCGTAAATAATTCTGTACGTCCTGACGTCGACTTTGCTGCGCTCGGCAGTCGTCCTTGCCTTTGCGTCGGGGCGGACGTTGAAGCCGAGAATAATCGCGTTGGAAGAATCGGCGAGCATGACGTCCGATTCGGTAATCGCGCCCGCGCCGCTGTGAATAACTTTAACCTGCACTTCCTCGTTGGAAAGTTTGACGACCGACTGCTTTACAGCCTCTACCGAGCCCTGCACGTCGCCCTTTATTATGAGGTTGAGGGTCTTCATATTGCCTTCGGCAATCTTGCCGAAAACGTCGTCGAGAGAAACCTTGGAGGTGACTTTTATCATCTCGTCGCTTTCCTTTCTCTTTCTCTCCTCTATGACCGACTTCATAAGGTCCTGTGTTACGGCAAATATGGAGTCGCCCGCGTTGGGCACTTCCTCTAAACCGAGAACGAATACCGCCGTGGACGGACCCGCTTCCTTAACCGTTTTGCCCTTGTCGTCAATCATTGCGCGCACACGGCCGGTGACCGTACCGGAAATGATGTTGTCGCCGGTGTGAAGCGTACCGTTCTGAACGAGCACGGTTGCAACGGGACCCTTGCCCTTGTCGAGCTGGGCTTCGATTATTACGCCGCGCGCCTGTCTTTCGGGGTTAGCCAGAAGTTCTTTAAGTTCTGCAACCAGAAGTACATTTTCCAGAAGCTGGTCGATGCCCTCGCCCGTCTTGCACGAGATGGGACAAACGGGAGTGCTGCCGCCCCATTCCTCGGGAACGAGGTCGTAAGTCGTAAGCTCCTGCTTGATTTTTTCGGGATTGGCTCCCACTTTATCCATTTTATTAACGGCAACGATTATCGAAACGCCTGCCGCCTTCGCGTGGTTGATTGCTTCCACTGTCTGCGGCATAATGCCGTCGTCCGCCGCCACCACAAGTATAACGATATCGGTTACCATAGCGCCGCGCGCTCTCATTGCGGTGAACGCTTCGTGTCCGGGCGTATCGATAAAGGTTATGCTCTTGCCCTTTACTCCTACGGAGTAAGCGCCGATATGCTGGGTTATGCCGCCAGCCTCGCCTGCCGTTACGCTCGATTTTCTTATATAGTCCAAAAGCGAAGTTTTGCCGTGGTCTACGTGACCCATAACCGTAACGACGGGTGCGCGGGGCACGAGGCTTTCGATTTCTTCAACCGTGTCAGCCTGCTTTTCGCTGAGGATTTCTTCCGCAGTCTTTTCGGGCTTGTATTCGAGTTCGATATCAATGCTTGCCGCAAGCAACGCCGCGGTGTCGTAATCGATTGACTCGTTTACCGTCTTCATTATGCCCTCTTTAAACAGCCACTTGGTTATTTCGACTGCGGACATACCTATTTTTTCCGACAAGACCTTTAAAGGAATGTCGTTGGTGGTTACCACTGCGTGATCGATTTTAACGGTCTGCGAGCTCTGGCTGGATTTAGCCTTTTTAACTCTCAGCTTTCTGTAACCGCTCTTGTTTTCGTCAAAGTCGGCAACCGTTGCGCCCTGCTGTTTGGCGAGCGCACGCTTGGATATGGCGTGTCTGTCTCTTTCGACGTACGTCTTTTCGAAGCTCTGCTTCTTTTTGTCAGCACCGAAATTCTTGCCCGCGGACTTTGCGGGTGCCGCCGTTGCGGGGGCAACGTATTTTGCTCCCGGCTTGCTCTGAACACCGGTTGCACCGGGGCGCGTCTGCTGACCGTAAGCGGGTCTGGGTCTGTCGCCTCTGCCTGCGTCCTTATTGACGTAAGTCTTTGCAGGTGCGGCAGGTGCCTTTGCAACTATATACGAAGGGCGTGCGGGTTTAGCCTGTGCAGGTGCGGGAGCCGACTCCTTTTCTTCCTGTTTTGCAGGTTCTTCCGCAATTTCTGTAACCTCAACGGGCTTAACCTCCGCCGCGGTTTCGGCTTGCTGAATTTCGGGGGCTTGTTCGGAAGCCTTAACCTCCTTGGCAGTCTCCGCTTTCTGCGCCGCTTCTTCTGCGGCAACAGCCTCGCGCGCCAGTCTCTCTTCCTCGGCGCGTTTTGCTATTCTGGCGTTATCCAATTCGGAAAGCTTTCTCAAAATTTCCGCAGCCGCTCTTTCGGTAGCGGAAACTTTTTTGGAAAGTTCGCCGAACGTTCCCTCCGATAACATTTTAGCAATATTCAAAATATTCTCGTATTTTGCCATAATCGCATCACCTCTCGGTATATAATTCGTAATCGCCGTCCGCGTTGGCGCAGATTGCCTTCGCAAGTTCGTTATCTCTGACAGCAGCAATTTTGCAGCCTGCCCTGTGCACGGCGTTTTCCAGCCCGACTTTACATATAATCAGCGGGCAGGAATATCTGTTTTTGAATTTAAGCGCAAGTGAGAAAGTATTTTCGGAAGCCGTTGAACAGACGATTAAAAGATAAACGCCTTTTTTCAGAACGTCTATCGAGCCGCTGCCAAGCGCAATTTTGCGCGCCCTCAAGCAAAAGCCGAGATAGGTTTCAACTTTTCCTGTCAAAATACTCCTCCTCGATTGCCGCGTACACGCCCTCGTCCACGCGACAGGTAAACACCCTGTCCAAAAGACGGTTCTTTTTAAGCTTTGCAACACATTCGGGGTTGTCGCAGATATACGCGCCGCGCCCGTTCGCCTTGCCCGAAAAATCCAGAAAAATTTTGCCTTCGGCGTTTTTAACCACCCTGAGCATCTCTCTCTTTTCCTTGGGCTCGCGGCAGGCTATGCACTGTCTAAGCGGCGCCTTCTTCACTTTGGGCATACTTTATTCGTTTTCCTCTCCCGCGTCTTCTTCGACTATGCCGATTCCCAACTTAGCCGCAGCAGATTCGCTCTTGACGTCTATCTTCCAGCCGGTAAGTCTGACTGCAAGGCGTGCATTCTGACCGTCCCTTCCGATTGCAAGCGAAAGCTTATCGTCGGGCACGACCGCCATAGCCGTGTTTTCGCCTTCGAGCTGGGTTACGGAAATAACCTTTGCGGGCGAAAGCGCCTTTGCAATAAATTCAAGGGGATTTTCGCTCCAGGGGATAATGTCTATCTTTTCGCCGTGCAGCTCCTCGACGATGGCGTTTACGCGCGCGCCCTTGTTACCAACGCACGCACCGATTGCGTCGACTCTCTGGTCCTCGGAATAGATTGCTATCTTGGTTCTCGCACCGGCTTCGCGGCTGACTTCCTTTATGATTACGGTACCCTGCTTGATTTCGGGAACTTCCTCTTCGAAAAGTTTTCTGACCAGACCGGCGGACGAACGGCTGACAAGCACCTGCGCGCCCTTAAAGCCGCTCTTTACGCGCTTGACGAATACCTTGATTTTATCGTTTACTTCGTACTTCTCGCCTGGAACCTGGTCGGAAGGCAACATAAGTCCTTCAACCTGTCCCTTGCCAAGCTCTACGTAGACGTTCTTTAAGTCGATTTTTCTGATTTTGCCGACGACGAGCTCACCTTCCTTATCGGAGAACTCGTTCATTGCGGCGTCGCGCTCGGTCTCGTGGAGTTTCTGCAAAATGACCTGCTTTGCCGTCTGTGCGGCGATACGCGAAAAGTCCTTCGGCGTGAATTTTTCGGTCACTCTGTCGCCGACCTTATAGCTCTTTTTAATAGCGCGCGCGTCTTCAAGCGATATTTCCGTATCCTTGTCTACGACTTCTTCAACGACGGTCTTAGCCGTGTAGAATTCAATCGTACCCTTTTCGGGAACGAGCTTTAATTCAACGTCGCCTACCGCTCCTGCACTCTGCTTTTTGCAAGCGGAAACGAGCGCGTTGCGAAGCGCTTCGATGAACACTTCCTGGGGTATGCCCTTTTCCTTTTCCAAATCTGCAAGCGCAGCAAAAAAATCCTTGTTAACCATTTTGATTTCTCCTAAATTTATCTGTAAGCGTTTTTAAGCGCAATTTATTATTCGAATTTAATAGCTTTGTTTATCTTTGCAATTTTGTTGCGGGGAATTTTCAATCTTTCCTTGCCTACCGTAACCGTAACGGTGTTTTCGTCAAACTCTTCCAAAACACCCTGCAAAAACTTTTTGCCCTTTAACGGCGCGTAAAGCTTCAGCTCCACTTCCTTGCCGGTATTTCTTTCGAAATCCCTAACCGTCTTGAAGGGGCGGTCAAGCCCGGGACTTGAAACGTTTAACGTGTAAGGTTGCCCGTAACTGGGGTCCAGCTCGTCAATCGGGTCAAAGATGGCGTTATGGAATTTTTCGCAGGTGTCGAGATCAACTCCCGGCTCGGTTTCGATATAGACCGTAAGCGCGCCCGACTTTTCGTTGCACTCCACTTCGACTATCTCTATATCCATGCCGCTTGCGATATTTTCAAGCATCAGGCTTATTTCTTCGACAGGTTTGAATTTCATGTTTCCCTACATATAAAGTATTGAGTGCCTCTCGTCAAGGCACTCAATCTTAAAGCATAAGTATTAAGCTTGCCTCTATTATAACACCCGTGTTTCGATTTGGCAAGTTTTAACAAGGGGTTGGTAAAGATTTTTTTATTTTAATGAGCTCAATAAAGATTTTTGCCGTCACCAGCGCGTCGTCGGCTGCTCTGTGGTGGTTGAAAGTAATTCCGAAATAATCCGCAACCGTATTGAGCTTGTAATTCGAAAGGCGCAGCAAGCCCTGCGCAAGCGGAATGGTATCGAAAAGCTTGCGTTCGGGCACGTAGCCGCACTGCGAACAATAATGGTCAATAAATTTATAGTCGAAATTCGCCGCGTTGTGTCCAACGAGATAACAGCCGTTTATAAACTTGAAAAAGTCTGGCATTACCTTTTCGAACGTAGGCGCACCGTCCACCGTTTTCTGGTCTATTCCCGTAAGGTTTATAATCTCGGCGGAAAGCTTTCTCTGCGGATTAACGAACGTATTGAAGCTTTCCTTGATTTCACCGTCGATTATTTTATAGGCGCCTATTTCGATAATTCTGTCCATAACGCCGCCGGCAGGCGAGCTGTTAAGACCTGTAGTTTCAAGGTCAAACACGACGAAGGTATTACTTTTAAGGCAGTCGGGCAGCTTGATATCGACGAAAAGATTACTCTGCGTGTAGTCTATAAACGGCTCGGGAAATACCGTTTCGTAATATTTGGGCACGGGCTTGGAAGCGCGCTTTTCGGGAACGAAACCGCTTGGAATACTTCCGTAGTCGATATAGTTTGCCGTCGTTCTTACCTCACCGTTGTAAAGCTCGGACTTGCAGGTAAGCACTATATTATCGCCCACTTTTAACTGTTTTATCTTGTCAAGACTCTTCTGACGCGCAAAATATCCAACGCGGGTAGAAGCCGTGGTATCGTTGACGGTGAAGTAGTACATCAGCTTCTCTTTGCCCGACGAACTCGTTATGGGCTTTTCGCGTATGTAAGTTATCGTACCGCAGATAACTACGCTTTCGCTTACGAAATTCAAATCGGCAATATAGACTGCCGTCTTGGGCGTGGCAGTGCCTTCGAGCAATGCAAAATCGGCAATTTCGAAGGTGCGCGGCGCTATTTCGTACTGAATGTTTTCGTGCTTTTCTTCTATAACGACGTCGTCAAGCTTGCTTGCCGCCGAAATGCACTTGCCGCTGAAATTACCGCAAAAGCACTTTTTAAGCGCCGAGCAAATCCCTTCGGCAACGTCCGACGTGTAAGACGAAGCGTGGATAACCGCAACGGTAAAATAAAAACCGTCGTCAGTCTTTACCACCGTAACGTCGTCCTCCGTAACGAAAGCCGCAAGCTGACGGTTGGTTTCGCCTATAATCGAGATGATTTTTCTCGCCACCATTGCGCAGTCGGGCGTGAGCTTTGAAACGTGCAGACTGCACGAAAATAGTTCGGGCACGAAAGCGCGGACGATCTTCTTTGCCGCCGCC
>JAIDIR010000136.1 GCA_029052615.1 Clostridia bacterium
CCCCGCCCCCCCCCCCCCACCCCCCCCCACCCCCCCCCCCCCCCCCCCCACCCCCCCCCCCCCCCCCCCCCCCAAGCACTTTTAAGAAATAAGCAAGGTGCCGTTAAGCGCGCGTTGCTTTATATACTCACGCCCATATTCTGTGTCGCACTATGTGTCGGCGCAGTTTTTTCATTTTTAAAATTCGATAACAAGGTGAGCGCGGAAGCGGCGGTTGCTAGACAAAGTGTAACCTATACCGGTTCTGCAAAGCAATACTTTTTGGCGAAATCGGAAGCCGCACTTCCCGAAAACCCCCTTGTATCGGGATATCCTTCATATGACGATTTGAGTGAGGAAAATAACGGGTACGGCAGTGCTAATTTAACTCCAGGAACAAATACTGCAACGGCAAGGTTAATTAAAAATAATCTAGTAGGTTCAGTTGTATTTTATATGGAAATTGCCGCAAGTATCGAAGTTCCCGCTTATACTGAGTATAAAGTTGAATTCACGATAGGTGCATCGCTTACAAAAACCGGTGATTCTAATCAAGGTGCAATGTATGATTTTTTATATTTCGGTGAAGAAAATCAATCGTCTACATTGTATTTTGGATACTGCAAAGCAGTTTCTACTACCGGAACTAATTATTCGGTCGGGGGCAACGCCGGCAAAAATGCTTCGTATTCTTTCAGCGGGCAAAGAAGGACTGAAACCTTTACAAATACCACTTCGAGGAGTGTAACTAAAACTATATATTTCGGCTTTATGGCTGGTACAAGCAGAGGCAATGGAGCCGGAGTAACCGGAACTGCAACTATAACTAATACAGTAACGGTTACGCCTGTAGCCGCACCCACGGTCAGCGGCGGCTTGACAACGACGGCGGGTAATTCGGCAACGGCTAATTATACGCCGTCGGGAACACCTTTCACCTTTACTTACAACCAAGACAGTGTGGAAGTGTCTTCGGTCAGCTTGGAAAATACTTCAGGCAATACCGTAAATAAAACGAGCGATTGCACGATAGATACGGACGGTTTATGCACTTTGACCGAGGCAGGAACTTATACTTTTACGTTTAAAATAAAAGATACCTGCGGCGCGGTGTGGAACAGTACGACCAACGACCAAAGTCCTAAAACCGTTACCGTAACTATAAATCCTGTAATGCTTAATGTGCCTTCCGGAACGGTTACAGCCGAATACACGGGCAACGAACTTACGGTGAACAATGCAAACACCGTGCCTGCTTGGTACGATAATCTTATATACACTGACACCGGTATTATGACGGTTTCGCCTGCAACGGTGACTGACGCAAACGAAAGCGGTTATAATGTTACGGCAACGATTGTTTCGGGCGGACACGTTTGGTCTGACAACAGTACAAGCGCCAAAAGTTTTACGTTTATAGTTAATAAAAAGCAGTTATCTATAGACTGGACAACTGATGACAACGGCTATAAAGTTGCACAGTTTGCCGACGTCGGCGAAATTCATTCGCGCGATAACGGCGACAAATATCCCCAACTTGTAACCAAATATTACAAGGACGGTGACAGCCCTACAAACTTAAAACCTGCTCCGACGAGTTTGGGTACGTGGAATGCTGTTGCCGTGTTGGATAATGCGGCAACGTGCAACTATAAAGTGGACGCGACGGCTTCATTCAACGCAGCTAAAAGATCGGTTGCATATCCTACGGTTATCGGAATTGCAACCGAGGAATATAACGGTACTTCGCAGGAGTTTAACTTTACCGGGTTTGATGCCAATTTAATGACTTATACGGTGCCGAACGGTGTTGACAGCTTTGACGGTGCAATTTTAAAGGTGACCAACGTAGGCACGTATACGCCGGTATTCACTTTGAAAGATACCACGCTTTACGATTGGACAGGCACTGCTCCCGGTGCGGTGGAAATTACGGCTAAGCCCGTTTTAATCGTTTCGGATGACGGCAATGCAACCGAGTGGCAGAGGAGAACGCCGACCACGCTTACATTCGACGTTCCCACAACGCTTTGCGGAAGTGATTCAACTCTTAAATTCGAAGCCGCCTACACGCTGAACGGCGGAGATGTTCAGCCGGTCAACAGCAACAGTATTGCGGTGAACGGCAAGACCTGCACCGTTACGATAGGCGCAGGCTTTGCAAAGGGCAATTATGCGCTTACCGTAAAGATTGCGGACGGCGAAAATTATAGCGGCAGCGTTACGCACGCCTTTAATATTACGGCGCAGGGGCTTAGCCTCGGAAACAACGATATCAAGTGGAATATTGCAGGGAAAACCTTCGTTACGGACGATTACGACGACGGAAGCGCCGTTTTTGAAATGCAGTACACGGGTACCCCGTTAAGCTTGCAGAACGTCAGCGTTAATTTCAGTAGTGCGTTCGACGCGGCGCAGCTTGTTCAGGACGGCGATTTAACGGGTACGTTTATAAATGCGGTTAACGTAGGCGATTATACTGCGACCTTTAAAATCAAAGCGGCAAGCAGCGAATACACTTGCAGTGACGGACCGTTTACGATTACTATAAAAATCGTGCCCAAGGTGCTTGATTTTTCAAACGCGGTTTGGCAGTGGCAGTACGTAGACGGCGGTGAAGAGTGGAAAACTCTGGCGGACGGCACTATGCCTTCGTTCGACAATAAAGCCGTATCCGTACGCATTTCGCCTGACTATATGTTAAGTTTAGGACTTGCGGCGAACGATTATAGCATTACTTACAGTCATGACGGTAACCTTACCGAAAAGGGCGATAAATCGAGCACGGCAACAATCACAATAACCAACGGAAACTACGCGGCGGAAGGCGGCGAAGATTATATTGAAATTCCCAAGGACTGGAAAATTACCGCAAAGTCGTTGACTTATTCGTGGGAGGAGAAAGGACAAACTGTTGCTGGACCCGACGGCAGGTCGTTTGAATTTCCCGCAATCGTGTTTGCGGATGGTAATACTTATACGGAATATTACGAGTATTACTTTACCGTTGACGGCGTTGACGGCGAAATGACGCGTGAAGAGCTTGAAGCGTATCTTGCTGATAACTGGTCGGATACTACGACCGTAAGAGGAAGGGTTAACGTCAGAATGAAAGCTGACGCGTCCGACGAATTCGTTATAAATCCTGGTTATAGAAGCTTTACGACGGGTACGCCCAAGACGGCGCTTAGCGTTGCAGTTTCGGGCAGCGGTGCGGAGTACGGCAAGGTTTCGTTTGCCCTTAGTGTTGTAAGGGGCACTGCGGACGAGAGCAGGCGCACGGAGGTTGAAATTTCGGGCGGTGCGCTTGAAAGTGCGCGTACCTTTGACGGCGACGACACCGAGCTTATCAAGTTTATGAACAAGCTCGGCGCGGGCAAATACGCTATAACCGTAAGCCTGAAATCGGGCAATGAAGATTCTTATGTTCTTACTCAAAGCGTATTTGAGTTTGAAGTTTTGAAATGCAATGTTCAGCTTCCGACCGTTCGCGAGATAGTATTCACGGGTGAAACCATTTATCTGATTGATTATCTTGACGGATTTGATTCTTCGCTTATGAAGCTTATAGGTGCTGCTGAGGGTGAAAACGGAATTGTTTCGGGTCGCGATTACAGAAAGAGCGGATATTTCACTACGATAGCACTTATCGACGGCGCGAATTACCAGTTTGTAAAAGCGGCTGAAAGTAGTGAGGCTGAAACGGTTAAGGCTACCTTGAAATTTGCGGTTGCGTTTGCCGACGGCGAGGAAGTGCTTGGCAGTGAGTATGAAATCAACTGGATGATTAACCGTTTCCGCATTACCGACGATATGTGGGATAAGAGCGGTAAGCAGGGTGTAACGCTCAAACTTCCCGCGCAGTTTGCGGCAATCGTTGCGGATAAGAATTTGCTGGATATATCGTACGCATATTACGACGACCAGAACGGCGCGGCACTGGAAGAGTTCTCGTTTAAGGGCGGCAATTCCTACTGGGTGAACGCGACGTTGACTGGCGAAGAAGCAAACAACTTCGAGTTTGAAAACGGTTTGCAGATTTCCGACAAAACCGTTTATACGGTTCCGCAGAGCAAAACCGAAGCGTTCTTCAACAACACGATGACGTTTGTAAAGAACAATATGATACTGGTTATCGGCTGTGCGGCGGGGTTGTTGCTGTTGATACTTCTTATAATAATAATCGCGTGCGCGGCGAGAAGCAGGAAAAAGAAGCGCGAGCGTGAGGAACAGCGCAGGCTGGAAGAAAAAGCCGAGCGCGAGCGCAGGGAAGAGCGCGAAGAACAGCGCAGGCGCGAGGAACGCGAGGAGCGTATGGCGCGTATGTCCCAGCAGCAGATGATGATGCCGCAAATGATGCCCCAGGGTATGCCTCAGGCGGGCGGTCAGACGGTTACGGGCGGAGGTTCTGCGGACAGCGCACTGCTTATCAGAATAGAAACCGACATTGCGGCTATGAAGGCTGCTCAGGAGGCAAGGGATATTGCGGCGTTGAAGGCTGCGCAGGACGCAAGGGAGCTTGCGGAAATCAAGGCGGAGCAATCGGCAATGCGCAGTGATATAAACGCGTTGCGCGGAAGCGAGCAGACGTTGCAGGGCAATATTACCTTGGATAAGCTGACCGAGCTTATTGAATTGACGGTTGAAAAGGTGCTTGAGAGAAAAGAAAAACCTGCTGCGGCTACGCCCGAAAACGCGGCGGCTCCTGCGGTGGCGCAGGTGCCTCCCGACGCGGTTATGACCACCGTGACGACTACAAAGATTGACACGACTAAGAAGCCCGCGCAGAACGCGCAGGCGGCGGCTCCCGTGAGGACGGTGGTGCGCAACGTGGTAGCGCCCATGCCCGTTGACGACGGAAGAGTGTTCGACGTGGGTGGCTTCTATACGCCCGCCGACCCTATGACCGATATGGGCTTTACGAACGAAGAGAATAAGGACTAAGAGGCGTGTCGCCTCAGCCAAGTCCAAACTTAATCACAACAAAACAGAAAGCCCCGCGCAGGTTGCGCGGGGCTTTTATTGTTCGCTGCTTTTTAATTTCCTAATCCGCAGGGACGCTATTACTATCATATACACGCCGATTGCGACGGTAAGCGCACAGACGATTGCGCCCGTTATGGCGTTCATCATTACGGTACTTATATCGCCTATGCCGCCGAATTCGCGGAACATAGCAGTTTGCAAAGCAAGGATGGAAACGAAGGCGTCGGCAAGCTTGACGTTCTTGGTTGCCATGATTACCATCGAGCGGTTGCGGCGTTCCTTGATAAAGCTATATATCGCCGTTATTATTTTGAAGAAAGCGTAGACGGCGTAAACGTAAATGGTTATTCCCTTATGCTCGAATGAGTCGCCCGCGCGCACCATTTGTAGAATGGCAAACGACAAGCATATGGGCAACAGGAGCAATAATATCCCGCAGGCACGGTATAGTTTTCCGTCGCGTATCAGCGTTTGCATTTCGGGCTGTCCCTTGTCGACGGCTCTTTTTCTTACCCCGTAATAGATAAGAATACTGCCACGAAGAACGATAAGGAGGATATAATAAGCCGCCAATGCGCCGAACCAAATCGAGCGTATTACGATAGCAATCGAGCCGTTATATACGGCGAATGCGAGCGTAATTATCATTGAGCCTGCCGTAAGTACGAGCGTGGTAAAGCCGTATTCGTTAAACGCTTTGTTGATGCGCGGGTGCTTTTCGGACCATTTTAATATGTTTTCTTTTGCCTTGGGATAAAGGCGGATAATGCCGAATATCGAATAGCTTAACGTAATGCCTGCTATTCCGAGCAAGACGTATCCCCAAATGACATATTCGGACAATTCGGCTTGCGTAAGTATCAGCGTGCCGCCGACGGTAGCGCCTATTGCAATCAGCATAACGGGCAGCAGGAAATACCATTTCGGGTTGGCAAACCACGATAAAATTTTTTTCCAAGTATTCATAATTTGCCGTCCTTTAATTTTGGGCGTTCGGTCTTACGCAGTAAGTAATAATCTCGCAGATAAACAAAACGTCGTCCTCGCAATCGTTACGCACCCATTCGTTGATAATCGCGTCAATACCTTTCAGAAAATACTTCTGCATATAGTAGATAAGTTTTTTATCCGTTACGCCGTGCTTGGCATAAATGGGTACGAAAAGATTTTCAATCATATACTCGTCCATATTGCTTGATTCAAACGCGTGTGCGTTGTCGGCGTAAATCTTGAAAAGGCGCTTGTGGTCTTTTATATATTTCAAATAGGGTAACAGATATTTGGGGGAAATAAAATTCAAATCGTCCGTATTCAGCTTGCGCATGTCCGATAAATCAACGGGATCATCAAAAGTACATTCGGTTAAAAAGTTGCCTATCATTCCCTGATAAGTTTGTTGAAGTAAATCGTACGTATTATCGTAGTGCGCATAAAAAGTGGAACGGTTTACGCCTGCCTGATTGCAAATGTCCATAATACTTATATCGGCAAACTCTTTGCTCTCTAACAAAGTTATAAGCGCGCTTCCCATTTTATTCGCCGTATTTTGAAATTTGGATTCCGACCTATTCATAGCTGCATTATAAAATAATTTATTGCAAAAATCAATCAGAAACCAACACTTTTCGGTTTTTGTGTTGTGGTGTTTTTGAAAGGTGCGGGTTAAACTATAAACGTAAACAGGCGGAAGCCGGATATTAAGCAGGTGTGAAATGAAACGGGACGAAATTAAAAGCGAACCTTGCGCATTAACGAGCGAGGACTTTAACGAATTTTTATCGGCGACGGGCAAGGAGCAGTGGAAGATACTGCTTGAACACGCCGAAAGAAATAAAAAAATAATTCAGATAAGGAGATTAAAAACTATGGAACAAAA
>JAIDIR010000137.1 GCA_029052615.1 Clostridia bacterium
CTCGCAATAGGGCAGCAGCGTTTTGTACATCATTGCGCCGCCGATTACGAAAACTTTGTCCTTGTCGTACTTTTTGATTTCGGCGAAAAGTTCGTCAAGGCTTTTTACTATTTTGCAGTCGTCCCTGTCCTGCCCGTCGGGATAGAGCACGATGTTCGTGCGGTTTTTTAGGGGGTTGCCGCCGGGGAAGGATTTAAGCGTGTTGCTGCCCATAACCACGACGTTGCCCGTCGTCGTTTCCCTGAAAAATTTCATATCCGCGGGGATTGAAAACATCAGCCCGTTGCTCTTGCCTATGCCCCACTCCTTATCGGCGTGTAAAATCGCTTTCATATTTCTCCTTATTCCGCGACGGGAATTTCGTATTTCTTTTCGTTGAATTTGTAATCAACGAGCTTGAAGCTGTCCTCGGTGAAGTCGTAGAAATTCGTTATCGAGGGGTCAACCTCTATGCGCGGCGCGGCAAACTGCTCCTGCGAGATGATTTCCTTGACCATGTCTATATGCCTGTCGTAGATATGCGCGTCGGCAATGACGTGCACCAGCTCGCCCGCTTTAAGCCCCGATACCTGCGCGAACATTATTAAAAGCACGGCGTACTGCACGACGTTCCAGTTGTTCGCCGTGAGCATGTCGTTGGAGCGCTGGTTCAATATTCCGTTGAGCGTATCACCCGAAACGTTGAAGGTCATGGAGTACGCGCAAGGGTACAAATTCATTTCGTGAAGGTCGGCAAAATTATAGATGTTGGTCATAATTCTGCGGCTCGCGGGGTTGTTTTTCAGGTCGAAAAGCACTCTGTCAACCTGGTCGAACTCGCCCTCCTTATACTTGTGCTTGACGCCCAGCTGATAGCCGTAGGCTTTGCCTATGCTTCCGTTATCGTCCGCCCACTGGTCCCAGATGTGCGGTTTTAAGTCGTGAACGTTGTTGCTCTTTTTTTGCCAGATCCACAACAGCTCCTGTATGCACGACTTGAACGCCGTGCGGCGGATTGTCAGAATGGGGAATTCCTTTTGCAGGTCGTAGCGGTTGACTATGCCGAATTTTTTTACCGTGTGCGCGGGCGTGCCGTCGCTCCACTTGGGACGGACGGGAAGGTCCTTATCCCACACTCCGTTCTCCATTATGTCCTTCATATTTTCAACGAATATCTTGTCCGCCAAGCTCATTGCAAAAACCTCCCTGAGTATCTTAAACAGTTTATCATAAGTTTGTTTTTTAGTCAATTAAAATGCTTTAATACAATCTGATATTGACCAGGCTGTCGATTATGGCTATCTGCAGGCGGCGCACGTCGTAGGAAAAGACGTAGCCGTGCGAAACGTCGTCGCACTCGGCGCATAGATTTGCTATTTCCGACGAAAAACAGTTTGCCGCATTGTTGCGCGCAAGCCCTTCAAGTCCCGTTTTGACGTCCTGCAAAACCGCCTTTGCGCCCGACTGGTCGCACGAATAGCCGTCCAGTGAATTTGCAAGGTCGTAGCACATGCGCGAAAGCGACGTCATGGTATTGAGATTGCCCAGATATTTTTCCTTTTTGCCGCGTGCCGAACCGCCGAGCTGGTAGTCACCCGCCTCCACTTCGAGCACCGAGCATTTAAGCCCCTTTTTGTTGAGCGTGGCACTGACCGACTGCGCGTCGGTATCGTTATAATAACAGGACACCGTGACGTAATATCTGCCCTTGTTTTCGATTATGTACCCCGCGCCGCCGTAGCTGTGCACGACCGAGGACATTGAGCTTGCCGAATGTGCGTCGCTCGGACTGTCGTAGCACACGTAATAAAAGGTCTTTTCATACCCCAGCTTGCTTACGCCGAACGGCACCGCGCAAATTAAAATTATTGCAGCAATAACAACCGCCGCAACAGCGCAGATTATAAAAAGCCGCATTTTACCGTTTATTCTCATACAGCTATTTTATTGCGCACCGCCGCCCTTTTATGAAAAGCAAAAAGACAGACTTAAACAGCCTGTCTTTCGATTTTCAAAATATATCCGATTATTTTAAAAGGTCCTGTAAGGTCTTCATGAGTTTTTCGATATCTATCGGCTTAGCTGCAAAGCCGTTCATTCCGGAATCCAACGCTTCCTTCCTGTCCTCGTCGAAGGCGTTTGCAGTCATAGCCACGATAGGCGTAGCAGCCTTGACGGGGTCGTCCATTGCACGAATGGCTCTCGTCGCCTCGTAACCGTTCATAATGGGCATCTGCACGTCCATAAGAATTAAATCGTATGTGCCCGCGGGCATCTTTTTCATTTGCTCCACCGCCACGCTTCCGTCGTTTGCCGTATCTATGGTGAAACCTACGGTTTCAAGAATAGTCTGCGCAATCTCCATGTTCAGCTCGTTATCTTCGACCAGAAGAAGCTTCTTTCCGTCAAAGCGCACCTCTGCTTTGTCCGTTTGGTCCGCACTTTCCTTACCGGACTTCTGCGCCTTAACGGGATTTTCGGCAACCTTAAAGCAGAAGGTTACGATAAATTCAGAGCCCTTTCCCATCTCGCTGTCAACGGTAATCGTGCCGCCCATCAAATCGACGATGTTCTTGGTTATGGCAAGACCCAGTCCCGTTCCCTGAATACCGCTTACGGTGGAAGTCTGTTCCCTCTCGAACGGCTCGAAAACGTGCTGCAGGAATTGAGGGCTCATACCTATGCCCGTATCCTTGACGCTGAACTGATAGGTGGCGTAGCCTTCCGACTCTTCAGCCGTCTGTGTAACGCGGACGCTTACTTTTCCACCCGCCTTGGTATATTTTACGGCGTTGCTAAGAATGTTTAAAAGCACCTGGTTAAGACGGAGCTTATCGCAAATTATCGTTTCGTTGGTCACGTTTACCGTTTCAACGGACAATTCAAGGTTTTTCGCCTTGACGTCAGCCTGAACTATGGTTTTAAGGTCGCGCACGATCTCGGGAATGCTTGCTTCCTTCTCCTCGATTTTGACCTTGCCGCTCTCTATTCGGCTCATATCCAACACGTCGTTTATAAGGCTTAACAGGTGATTGCCCGAGGTCATAATCTTGCCCAGATAATCGCGCACCTGCTCCTTGTCGTCGATACGCGCCGTCGCAAGGTTGGTAAAGCCTATAATGGCGTTCATGGGCGTGCGAATATCGTGCGACATACTGTTCAGGAAAGTCGTCTTGGACTTGTTGGCGTACTGTGCCTGTGCAAGCGCTTCCGACAGAACGTCCTTCTGCTCCTGCTCCTTGCGAATCATCTCGTCGATATTTCTGAAACCGGCAAGGATAAATCCGCCGTGTCCGCTGCCGTTATCCGCAATCTTTAAATAGGTATATTGGAAATGATGGATATTTCCGTTATCGACTATGCGGTAACTACCCTGATATTCGTCCTCCGCGCTCAGCTTTTCCTTGACGTTATCCAGTGAAAGAGCCTGAGTCAGCTCCTCCCTGTCTTCGGGATGCACGCGGGTGGGGATATAATTTCCGAGAATGGCGGCGTAATTGTATTCCTCCGCCGAGCCCTTTTTAAGTCCCTCGGTAACGTAGCCCTCCAGTTTAATTATTCGGGCGGTGCCGCTCTCCTCGTCGACGGCGTAAACGTTCATATAGTCGCGGCTGAGCGCTTCGACTATGGAAAGCTGTTCGCCCATCTTTCTGTTAGACTGCTCGGTCGTGAGCAACAGCCTTCTGTTCCACCTTCCGCGCAACCAGAGCGCAAGTATAACGCATACGACCAAGGCGAGCACGAACGCCACTATAATCGGAATTTCGGGATGCGCCTTCATATACTGCGAAAAGCTTAAATCACCTAACGTGTACGACGTGTACTTGGAAGCCAGCTGGTTGAGCGCGTCGTCCGACATCTGCTTAATGCATTTGTTCAGTATGGTAATAAGCTCGTGGTCGGTATTTTCGCTGACGTGCATACTGAAGCTCGTGCTCATACCGTTTACGGAAGTGTAATACAGCGAATTGGTGTGGTCGTGATTTATAAACCACTGTGCGGTATAGCCGTAAACGTAAGCGGCGTCCGCCTTGTTGCCGAGCACGGCGCGCATAGCCGCCTCTCCGGTGGGATAACTTTCAACTTCGTATCCCTCCCGTTTAAGAAGGTCCCCGAATTGGGAATCGGCTAAGGCGACCTTCTTTATTTCGCCCTTATGGTCCTGCCTGGTCACCCTTGCCATTCGCGCCGTCATATAGCTGCTCGTTTTAAAACAGGCTTTAACGCCGCCCTCGGTAATATCGTCGTCACCCGTACTGTCAAGCGTTACGTTTACGTCGGCTGCGTCGGGAGCAACGAGCGTATAGCGCAGCCCTTCGGGAATTCCGGCAGCCTGCCCCGCAAGCTTCATTACCTCGGCAAAGTAGTCGGGCATAATGCCTTTCAGCTCACCGTTCTCGGTATAAGAATAGGGCGCTCTGTCACCGAGCGCGGTCACGGTGATGGCTTTCCCGCTCGATTTCAACTCATTGATATACGCCTTTTCGCTTTCGCTGAACGTCAGGTCGGAAGAATAGCTGGGACCGTAGTACTTATAAAACAACGTGTTCTGCCAGTCGCCCTCGTCGATATCCATCTGCCTGATGGCTCTGTTAATTTCGGTAATCAATCCTTTCGGGTCGCCCTTCTTTACGACGGCGTAGAAGTCGGCTTCGTCCAAAACCTCAAGTTCCTTTTCGTTCGTCGTCTTTCTCAGATTGCTTGAAACTATCGCATCAATTTCACCCTTTTGCAGAGCGTCCGCAAGCTGTTTGGTGCTTTCGTAATCTTCTACTATTTCATACTCGAATTTTTTATCTTCATTTTCGCCCGCAAAAGTCTTAAAATCGTTGATTTGACTGCTTCCAAGTATGCCCACACGCATCGGACCGTCTTTGTCGTATGTGGAATAATTTCCGCGGTCATAACGCGTTTCGCTGCTCCTTATCGAAAGAACTGTCTTTTTCCTGCCGATAGGCAATGACCATTCGCACTGGTCTTCCCTGTCCTTGGTTCTGCTGACGGAAGTCACCACGTCGAAATCGCCGCGGTTCAGCATACCGAGTATGTTATCCCCGTTCGGGTCGGCGTTCTCGGGCCAGTTCCAGTCGGTATCGTAGCCCGTGTATTCGAAATTGAGGTGGGAATATTTGGAAACGAGATTTAAAAATTCGATACCGTAGCCCGACAGAATACCGTTATTATCCTTATCGTGATAGCCTTCGAAATTGAAAACGCTGGCTTTGACCGTACGGTTATTTGGCTGCACGTCATCGGCAAACGCCGTTTTGGAATTGCATATAATGCAAGCGGATAAAGCCAAAATCAGGCATACCGCAAATGCCGAAATAATTTTCGCACACGCTTTAAAACGCGCTTTGAATTTTGAAACGTTCCGCATACTAATCACCTTGAAAATTTAGCACTTTCATAATAATTAAATCAATTATAGCACATTAAATAAAACAGGTCAACGCAATAAATTTACAAATAAAAAAACACCGCCCAAATTGACGGTGCTTTTTGAAGTTCCAATCATAACGTAAGTTGAACCAAATTTAACCGACGGAGAAATGTACTCCGTCCACATCAAGCTTATCTAAAACAACAAATGCATATTCTTGAACATCAATATCCGTTTCATTACTATTTTTAGAAAAGTCTCTCTTAAAAACTATAAGTAACGAAGTGGAATAATTCGGCGTATCTTTATTTGCCTCAACTATTTGCATTCTGCTAATGCGCGTCTTTTCATAATCGGTATCACTTTTTAGTCTGGACCAACTGCATATGGCAAGCATCTGATTTTCAAAATTAACGGCTATGAGTTGAGTCATAAAAATTTCGTCGTATTCAGCTTGCGTTTTAATTAATAAGCTTCTTAAAGGTGGCGAATAGTAGTCGGTATATTTCTCGTAGTTTTCTTCTTCACCCTCAGCGGCGGTATTATAATAAGCACCTGAAAGACGGTTATCTTGTAAAAAATCATCTTTCAAAACACCGCTAAGTTCCGAATATCTTTTACAAGTTACGGTTGCATTGTATTTATTACCGTACGAACAAGCGGTAAAAAGACTTATCATAATCACTGCAAATAATAACGGAATAAAGC
>JAIDIR010000138.1 GCA_029052615.1 Clostridia bacterium
TCAAGCACTTTTTCCATTGCCGCCGTCACGATTTCAACGAGCGTTGCCGCCGTCATACCGCCTGTTATATCCTGTCCGCCGCCTGCCCTTAACGCGTTTATGTCGTTGCGCAGCGCCGCTTCGGCTCTGAGCGCCGCTTCCGAACGGATTGCTTCCGCCCTGAGCTCCGCAACCTCCTTTGCATTTTCCTGCGCGGCTTTAAGAGCCGCCAATTCCGCCTGTACCTGCATAAACTGCGCTTCGGTTACCATGCCGCCGCCCGCCGCAGGTTGAGCCGCGGGCTGGGATTGAGGCGCTTGCATTTGAGGCATCTGTCCCATCATCTGGGGCATCATTTGCGGCATCATCATCTGCGGCATAGACTGCTGCTGTGAAAGGCGCGCCATACGCTCCTCGCGCTCCAGTTTGCGTTCCTCGCGTTCGCGCTCTTCCTTTTCCAACCTGCGCTGTTCGGCAAGCTCCGCACGCTCGCGCTTCTTCTTTGCCGCACGTGCTATAAGCGCAATTACGATTATGAAAAGTATCAACGCCACAACCGCAATTACGAGCCACAGCCAGTTGGTCTTTAAAAATCTTACGATTTTATCCCAAGTCGTAAGCTCTTTTGCGGGGGTCGTATAGCTGAACGGTTTAACCGAAAGCGCCGCCGCACTTGCATCGAGTTCGAAGTTGTCCGTGTCGAGAAGCTCGGCTTTTACGAAATAAGTGGTTTCGTACGCCAAATCCGCCGCCGCGATTTCTTCGGTGCAAGCCTCGTCCTTGTAGTACTTCAAGGTTACTACGTCCGCAAACGCGCCGATATAGCTTTCACTTGCGAATACGGGCAACGCGCCGTCGGACTTGGTCGCCGTCAATACCGCTTTCGATATGTTCCAGTCAACAGCCGCTTCGTTCGCATTGAGTACCATTTCGTCATAGGTCACGGCAAACAACGCCTTTTTCAAAGTCGTAACAGTTGCCCATTCGTAGTTTTCGGGGTCGTTCAGTGCGAATACAGCTTTGTAAGAACCAACGGTCAGACCGGGAACAGTCTTGTCAACGACGAAGGTCATTAAAGCGCTATCGTAGCCGTTGAAGTTTTCAACCGTAGGCTTAAGCGAAACGCCAGTGTAGTTCAAGCCGCCTTTGAACGTGGGCAGTGCAACCTTTTCGGGGCTGACCAAAATATTATTTACTACGTAAATAAATTGCTCGTCGCCGACCTTGTAGGTCACGGTTACAGACCGGTTACCCGCTTTAAACTTTCCGCCGTCGCGCAGGTCGTTGCAAGACAATTCGTAGTCTTCTACTTCCGCCGTAGAGCCGTTGTTGAAAATCGCCGTCACCGTCAACGAAGCTTTCAAATCGTCAAGCGTGTTCGCCGTGGTATACGCCGTTACTTCAAGCTCGGCTTCAATTTCAACCACAACCGCGTCGCTTATCGTCAGCGTTGCCGTCATATCGTCAATGGGGTTGTAATTGTCGTTAGTGTGCGTGAACGATACGGTAAAATCATAAGTTCCCGCCGCGCTGAAAGTCGTGCCGCTCTGCCCGTCAACGCTGTACGAAGGCGTAATCCACGCGGGCAGGTCGCCGCTTATTGCAAGCGTGTAATCCGAGCCGTTATAAACCTCCGTCTTAGAGCTGAACGAAATACCCGACATATCGTAGTCGGCTTTTTCGATTGTCAGAGTGACAACCTTGTCGTTAATATCCGCATAGGTCGCGTCGCCCGTGGCAACCGAAACGGTAACACGGTAATTGCCCGCGTCAGCCAAATCAGCCGCAGAAACGCCCGTCCAAACGCCGTCCACCTCTTTTTCATAGGTATAGGTAAGCGTAGGCGTAACTACCGCGCCGTCCTTATCCAGAAGATTGCCGCCAAGCACGAACGAAATTGTGCCGTTCGGGTCGTAAGTTGCGGTGTAAGCGTTATTGCCGCTCGCTTCCGCGCCGCTAACGGTAAACGCAAGACCGCTGTCGTCATAAACTTCCTTATCGGTAATTTCAAAGGTCAAGGTCACGGGTGCGGGCACGTTATAGTTTGCGGGGTCGGTAACGCTGAACACAGCCTTAACGGTGTAAGTGTCTACAGCCGTTTTATCGGCAAACGGGGTCGTACCGTCCGCCTCGCAATACGTAACGGTTACGTCGGGGTCCAAGCCCGTAATCCAGTTAGCGGGCAAGGAAATTGCCGAGCCCGTGTAAGTTGCCTGCTTTCTAGTATCGTAGCCCGTAGGCATAGTATAGCTTGCCTTGTCAATCTGCAAGGTTGCGGGCAAAGTCGCGGTAATCGCGTTATAGTTCGCGTCACTGTGCGTAAACGATAAAGTTATATTGTAAGTACCCGCGTTTGCAAACTCCCAGGGCGCAGTTTGCTTGGTGCCGTTATAATCGTACTCCACGTTGACGCCCGCAGGCAAAGTGCCGCTGTAAGCAATGCTGTGATTATTGCCGTTATAGGTTACGGTATCGCCCGCAAAGGTTATGCCCGAAACGTCCAAGTCGCCTTTGTCTATCTGTATAGTTATAGCTTTCGTCGCAGTCGTTCCGCTTACGCCTATCGTAACAGGGACCGCGCTGCCCGCGTTAAGCGTACCGCTTACCGTCAACACGCTTAAATCGGATAAATCGAGGTTGCCCGGAGCGCCCGTGTTCCACTGAACGCTCACGCTTGAAATTGCCGCCTTGATATCGTCCGCAGTAACGGGATATTTAAAGGTGCTGCCCGTATTTAACCTTACTAAGGTTATAGTGCTGACCGCCTTTGCAACCACACCCGTTATCTGGTAAGTAATGGTCTGCGAATCGTCGTTTGAAGATATTACGAGCGTATTATTGCCCGCAACGAGTTTACCGTCGGTTGCGTCAACTTCCAGCTTGTAAGAGGTCAAAGTTTCGGTACTGCTATCCGTATAGGTGGCCTGCACCGTAAGATAGGATTTAATAGTCGCAAGCGAAGTATCCGTATAAACCGTTGCCGTGGGATTGTAC
>JAIDIR010000139.1 GCA_029052615.1 Clostridia bacterium
CTTTCCGCATACTCCAGCCATTCAGATTCGGGAATCTGGTTTTCGCTATTCTTGGAGAAGGTTTCAACCAGCACCTTTGCCTTTTCGGGAGGAATAATCGTGCCCACGCCGGCAACGCAGCCGCCGGGGCAGCCCATACCCTCTATAAGGCAACCTTTAAGCTTGCCCGCCTTTGCAAGCATTAAAATCTTCTTGCAGTCGGCAAGACCTTCCGCGTGCTCTATCTTGACCTCGGTATCGGGGAAGTACTGCTTTACGGTGCGCTCTATAGCCGCGGCAACGCCGCCCGCCACCGCGTATCCTCTGCCCGCGCCCGTGGTGTGCGTTATGCGCAGGGGGCTTTCCTCAAGCGTAGCGGGGTCGATATCCTTTGCGGCAAAGATGCCCGCAAGCTCCTCGAACGTCAGTACGAAATCTACGAAGCTGCGGAGCGATTTTCTGGAAGCTTCAAGCTTTTTGGCGGCGCACGGTCCTATGAACACGACGCGCGCTTCAGGCTCCTTTTCCTTGATTTTACGCGCGGTTGCAACCATGGGCGTAAGCTCCTGCGAGACCTCCTCCACGAAGTCGGGGAACTGCGTTTTGGCAAGCACCGCCCACGCGGGGCAGCAGCTCGTCAACAGGAAGGGAAGCTTGCCCGTAGTAACCTCGTGAACGTAGTGGTTTGCTTCTGCTATACAGCCGAGGTCGGCGCCCTCCGCCACCTCGTACATATCGTCAAAGCCCAGCTTTAAAAGCGCGGTTTTGATTTTGCCCAAAGTCGACTTTGCGCCGAACTGTCCCGCAATCGCGGGCGCAACCGCCGCGATAATCTTGTCGCCCTTCTTTAACGCCTGAATGAGCTGGAATATCTGCGACTTGTCGGCAATGGCGCCGAAGGGGCAAGCGGACATACACTGACCGCACGCCACGCATATGGAATTATCTATCTTGGCTCTGCCGTATTCGTCCGAGGATATTGCCTTGATACCGCACGCCTGCGCGCAGGGGCGCACCCTGTGGCTGATAGCGTCGTAAGGGCAGGAAGCTTTGCACCTGCCGCACTTTATGCACTTGGACTGGTCGATGAACGACTTGCCGTTTACGATGGAAATAGCGCCCTTGGGGCAAGCCTTTATGCACGCGTGCGAAACGCAGTTGCGGCACATATTGGTGACCTCGTAAACGTTGTCGGGGCACTTGTCGCAAGCCGAGGGAATGACCTGCATGAGGGGCGGTTCGTAATACATATCCGAAATATTACTGCCGTCCACCCCCGCGGTGATATGTACGGGCTTGTTTGCGGGACGGAGCGAAAGCCCCATTGCAAGGCGCACGCGCTCTGCCGCTATCTGCCTTTCCCTGTAAATGCTTTCCCTGTATCTCGGTTCTTCGTCGGGAGTGATTTTATAGGGTATCGCCTCGATATCGCCCGCCACGTTGTCCGAGTCGAACGCGACGCGCGCCACTTCCGCAAAAACCTGTCTGCGTAAATCGGTAACTACACTCTGTTCTTTCATAAGTTCCTCTTTAAAGATTTATTCCTTAGATATTATATCACTTGTAAGGTCGTAAATCAACCTTCAACCTGATTATTTTCGACGGTATCCTTTTCCAATTCCTCGCGCTTTTTATCCTTGCGCGTAAGCACTATATCCGCGGTAATAAGCGCGAGCGCAAAGGCTATAAGCCCCACGCCTATGATTATCGCGCAGTTCATAAAGAACTCCTCGGGCATAACTTCGATAATCTGCTCCGTGCGCGGGTCGAACGTCCAGTTGTCCTTGCCGGGGAAGAATATTGCGTGGAAAACCATGAACGCCCTGTCGAAATCTATTGCCGCAAGCGCGCCGATTATGACGGGCAGGGCAAGCGCCACGATTGCCGAAATCAAATATGAGCGATGCCCTTTCACGCGCGCAAGCTCTATGACCTTAAACCTGTTTAAAAGTATTAAAGTAAGGCATATTGCGCCGGTAATTATGAACACCGAAAGGTTGAGGTTGAACAGCACCTTGCAGTCGGCAAAGTGCGCCGCCTCGCTCTCCGTCCACGCAAGCTCGCCCGTGCCGAACGCGCGCCCCGGCAGAGTGAGATAATTCAATACCTCGTCATACGCCGTCTTTATGGTCCGGTACGACCAGCCCGTCGCCTCCTCCATCTTCAGCGTTTTAATCTGAATATAGTAAAAGAAGCGGCAGTATATGGGCAAGCCGATTGCAAAGGTGAGTATGAACAGCGTAAGCGCGGTTGCAAAAAGCACCGTAAGCGCTATGTTAAGCGGTTTCCTGTATTTCCCGTTCATCTTCGGTTACCTTGCCGCAAATGCCGCCGCGGCTGACGGTGAGAGCAATTAGCACCTGCGAGGGCATATAGAATATCCATATAAGCGACTGGATAATATCCGCCGTCCTTGCGGGCAAATCAATGCCTATCATACTGCCGTTATACAGCCCTATGCAGACGTCGCAGCACAGCAGCAGCACCAGCCCGACGGCAAATAATATATTCTTTATACCGCGCCTGGACAGCAGGAAGGCGTCCACGCAGTTGGCTACCAGCATGACTATGTATATGCTGACTTCGGCTATCAGCAGATTGACGTGCGACAGTCCCGCCAGCAGACCTATAACGACCACGAAAACCGCCGCGCGTGCGGTAAGCGTTATCCATATCTTTTTAAGTCTGTCGGCGTACAGCCTGTAAAGATAAATGCACTGCACGATTATAAACGTGCCAACTCCCGCCTCCAGCAGGTCGTTTAAAACGAGCAAAAACATATCCGAAACGACCGTAAAGAAAAACGCGCAGGTTAAAACTATTGCGTCCCTGTCCCTGTAAAACCAGATCATTACGGCGGACACGACCAGGCAAAGCACTATGCCCGCGTATTTTATATAAAAGTTGTCGCCCGGATTAATTGCCGCTAGCACGTTGAAAA
>JAIDIR010000014.1 GCA_029052615.1 Clostridia bacterium
GCACCCGACTGGTATAAGCAAGATATATATACTAACAGCGAGTTAATGGAAGTCACTTACGAGCATATTGCGCGCGGAGATGAAACTTCTACTTTCACGATGCCGCAAATCAGCGGTTCGAGCGTGAACGACGGAATAAACGCCGCCCTTAAGGCTGACCCTGCGACTGCCTCCAATCTTAAAAACGCGGGCAAGTATAAAGTTACGCTCAAACTCAAAACCGATTCCGTTAAGTGGAGTGACGATACGCTAAATTACGGTACGGCAACCGACGCGCAGAAGGAGTTGGCGAAGTACCGAGTAGTGGAATACGAAATCAAGCCTAAGGAAGTAAACGTAAGCTACAGCATATACGACACCTCGGGCGCAACTCCCGTAGAAAAGAGCGGCGCAACCTCGGTAGTTTACACCACGGACACCACCAAGACGTATAAAGTGGATATTAAGACGGTTGTGTCAACCGAAAGTATTCCCACGGGTACCACAAACCGGTTCCCCGACTATGAAATAGTTTACAGCGGCACGGCGAACGACGGAGAGACTACTTATACCAAAGTTACAACAGTGCCCACACTTGCAGGTTCGTATACGGCGGAAATTAACGACAAAAACGCGAAAACCAGCAATTACGAGCTTAAATGCGCGCAGACTTCTTTTGCGTACACGGTGGATAAAGCCGAAGTGAGCTTGCCTGCGTTCAACGTGGATAAGCATACTTACAACGCAAACGAGCAGGATTTCGCGCTTACCGCCACGACCTACGATACCACTCTTTTAAAGATTGACAATATCAAGGCTGGTTCGGTTGCGCTGACTGCAAACGAGGCGGGCACGGAGTATGCGGACGCGGATAATTATTTCGTAGTTAAGTACGATGCAACCAACAAGAAGTTCACCGCCACCAACGCGGCGGATTACAAGGTGACCTTCGCTCTTGTGGATAGCTACAACTACGCGTGGGCAACTGCGCTTGCAACCACCGAAAAGTCAAAGACTTTCACGATGGAAAAGAAGGAGCTTGTAATCAAATTCAAGTCGCCCCTTACCAATACTTCCAACTTCAATTTAAAGACCAGCACGACTGGTAACGTCACCGCGGACTACGATACGAACGGCGGCGGCGAAACCCCGACGGGCGGAAGCCTGGAAGAACCCGTACTGTTGCTTTACTACACTTTCGGAAGCGGTTCGAAAGTGCTTGTGGGCAGCAGCAACGGCGACACTATAGGCAACTTCAGCCTTGACGTAACCACGCTTAAAGGCACGGGCAACAAGTTCAGCGCGGGCACTTATTCGCTTGCTTTCGAGCTTGCTCCCGAAGCGGCAAACGCGGTAAACAAGAACTATAAGCTTGGCACCAGTGCGGCGCAGGCTTTAACGGTTACCGCGGGCGAAGCGAGCATTGACGATATAGGCATACTGTACAACACCGCTAAAAAGGAGGCGGACGGCGAACCTGCCGTAGCAATTCCCGAAGGCGGCTTGACCTATGAATACGACAGCGTTTCCAAGCAGGCAACGGAATACAAGTTCGAGCTTGACTTCTCGGGCATTGATTACTTGACTTATGCGGGCACGGATGCCATATCGTTGCAGTATAACGACGACAGCACCGCAACGCAGGCAATCAATGCGGGCAAGCTTACCGTTACGGTAAAGATTAAGGTCAAGGACGACGAGGCGGCTAACCACAGTCTGCCCGCGAATTTTGACGTAACGCAGAGCAATAAATTCAAGTCGTACTTGAATAACGGCGACGGCACGGCAACGCTGACCTTCGAAATCGAAATAGCCAAGCACAAAATATCCGTTGAGGGCAAAGACATACCTTTGAAGTATCAGCGCGAGGGCGGACAGGTGACCGACTACGACCCTAAGAACCCTCCCGAATTCAACGGCAAGCCCGTAACCATTTCGCTTCCCGATGCAAGCTTGTTCCCGCACGGCGTGAAGAAGGTTGAGTTTGACGAAGCTACGCCCAAGAAGACGCAGGCGGGCAAGTACACCATTGGCGCGACTATAACGCTTGACGACAACCATTGCCTTGAAAACGGTAACACCACTTTTAAAGTGGAAATCCCTTGGGAAATCACCAAGGAAGTGATAAAACTTACGTGGGGCAAGCCCGTGTACTTCGACGACTACTTTAACGACAGCACGGTTGCGCATCTGCAGGTTATGCTTTTAAGCGGCTTGACCGAGGCGCAGGAGGGAGCTATTAAGTACGTCTTCTACAAGACGGTGGACGGCGCGCCCGACACCACGCCCTTGTCCGAGGCGGAGCTGAAAGCGCTTTGCACCAACGACAGGTTTACCGACCCCAACGAGTTGTGGTTGTACGTTAAAGCCGAGCTCACCGAGGAGGGCGCGAAGAAATACGTGCTTGAGGACGACGCGACCAAGAACCCCAAGAGGTTTAAGCTTGGCGGACAGATGACGCTTATCGAGCTTAAGGTGGACGGCGATAAACTTAAGGGCTACGAATACGGCGGCGCGCTGGATTTGAGCAAGGCGTTCACGCTTATCAACACCGAAACGGGCGACCCTTGGGACAGCTCATATTACGAAATACGCGTGCTTAAAGACGGCGTGGATATCGGTGAAATATCTGAGTTCAACCCTGCAACGAACGATGCGGGCAAGTACGTGATTAAGGTCAATATCAAGCCCGAGTATGCGGACAGCTACACGCTTGACAAGTCGAACGTCGTTGACTTTGTAATAAACCGAAAGGAAATCGCGGTGCCCACGGTCGGCAATATTTTGTTCAGCGGCGAGTATATCAATCTTGCCGATTACCTGGGCGGCAGCTACGCGGAGTACAAGGATATTATCAGTCTTAGCGGCGACTATAAGGATTTGAGGAACGTCAGCCAGAGCGGCTATAAGGCGCGTTTAACGTTGACCGATCCCAACTATAAATGGGCAATTCCTGCGACGGCGGAGCCCGCAAGCTTGAAGCTTTTTGCGGCTAAGCTGTTCGATAACGAGCTTGCAATTCTGGACGACGTTACGGCGGAATTGAAGTGGAATATCACGCCGTTGGTTATCGACGTAAGCGAGATGTGGACGAAGGGCAAGAGCGGCGCAACGCTTAACCTGCCCGAGAATATCAACAAGCTTATTACCGGCGAAACGCTTAGCGTAGGTTATAAATATTACGACGACGCGGACCAGTTTATAGAAACGCCTGAACTCAAAGGCGGCAGGTCGTTCAGAGTCGAGGCGGTATTCAGCGGCATAGACGCCGAGAGCGGCAACGTACTGTTCAAAACTGCGGACGGCAATTTCGGAACGGTCAGTGACAAGATAAGCTATACCGTGCCCCAGACCGCCGCGGAGGCGTTCTTCGGAAGCGCCGTAAGCTTCCTCAAAGCAAACTGGCTGTGGCTTGTAATTGCGGTTGCGGCGTTGATACTTTTGATATTGATAATCGTGCTCGCGGCGAAATCGGCAAAGAAGAAGCGTATCCGCGAGGAGCAGCGCAGACTTGAAGAAAAGGAAGAGCGCGAGCGCAAGGAAGAGGAGCGCAGAGAGCGCGAGGAACAGCGCAGGCGCGAGGACCGCGAGGAGCGTATGGCGGCGCGCATGGCTCAGCCTCAGATGATGCCTCAGATGCCTCCGCAAATGCCTCCTCAGCAGCAGTATGCGCAGCAGCCTCAGCCCGCGGCGGCAGGCGGCGGAACGGTAACCGAAGCGCAGTTTATGCAGATGCAGGCTGAAATCGCTACGTTAAAAGCCGAAGCAACGCTCAGGGCAGAGGCGGCTTTAAGGGCTGAACAGCAGATTGCGCAGACCAAGACCGACTTGCAGCTTGCAAGCATACTGGCGCGCTTGGGCGGCGAACAGGTCGTATCCGGCGGCGTATCGCTTGATAAACTGACCGAGCTTATCAGAACTGAAGTCAACAACGCGTTTGAAAGCAGGGAAAAGGCAAAGACTGCGGCGGCACCCGAAAGCGGCGCGGCACCCGCAGCAACGCAGGTTCCTCCCGACGCGGTTATGACCACCGTGACGACCACCAAGATAGACACGACCAAAAAGCCCGCGCAGACGGCGCAGGCGGCGGCTCCCGTCAGGACGGTGGTGCGCAATATAGTGGCGCCCATGCCCGTGGACGACGGAAGGGTATTCGACGTTGGCGGCTTCTACAAGCCCGCCGACCCGATGACCGACGATATTGACGACGTTCTCGGAAATGAGGATAAGTAGGATTAAGAGCAGCAAAACAAAAGCCCTGCGGCAACCGCCGCGGGGCTTTTTCAATATTTATTTTACTTTCTTTTCGGGCAGGAATTTCCAATATCGCACGGGCATATAGCCCTTCATCTGCTTTATATGCGGCCGGCTTGCAATGTTGACCGAATTGTAATATTGCCTCCATAGATTTTCAAAATACGCCTCGTATTCCGAAAGGTAAATATCGGCGGAGTCGGCGTAGGTAATCACGATTTCATTCCCGTCAAACAGAGCCGCCCGCTTGCGCTTTACGTCGTGAATGACGAATTTTTTGCTCGAAAACCGCGCGGCAAAGTGGCGGGCAAGTATATCCGTAATATCGTTGTCGGGAGAGTAGGGGGCGTAAAGCACGCCGTCGACGTTCTCCATAAACCGCAACAAGCCTTTCAGCCTGTGCACCTCGTAGAAAACGCGCGTGCGTATTTCGGTCATCTCGATTACGACGGGGTTGGCAAGCATTGCGCGCACCGCGCCCCCGTGCGCCACGATCAGCTTCATATATTCGAACGCCACGTTTTCTTTAAGCGTGTGATTGCTTCTTAAAAGCAAACTTATGTCTTCCTCCGCGCCGCCGTCAAGCTCGTTCAGCTTAGCGCGCACGCGCGCGGCTTTCTGTTCGTCCGTGGCAACGTCCTTAACCTCGAAGCCCAGTCCAAGCTGAACGTTGCGCTCCGAGGTAATAATACAGTCCCTGTCGTTGTATGCTTCAAACACCGCCGTGTAAAAATTTTCTTCCGTGCCGTCCACAAGATAATACGTCATATTTCACCCGTGAGGGCGCTCAACGCAACCGAAGGGGAGGAAAACATACTTATCTGTTGCTCGTTCTCCCTGATTCCGTCCAGAAGCAACGCGGCTTTAACGGCGTTTCCGCTCTCCAAGCCGTAAAATTTGCCCTTACAGGTAATAAAGTGCTTCGCCCTCTTAAGTATTATGCGCATTTTTGCAAGATTATCAAAGTCAAGCGCGCCGAATCTTCTCGCCTGTATAATGCGGTACGCACTCTTAGCGCCTATTCCGGGCACGCGCAAAAGCGTTTCAAGCGGCGCCGTGTTTATTTCCACGGGGAATAGGTGCATATTGCGCATAGCCCAAGCGCATTTGGGGTCGAAGTCGAGGGGGAGGTTGTCGCCCTCTTCGCATATCTCGCCGACGTCAAAGCCGTAAAAGCGTATAAGCCAGTCCGCCTGATAAAGGCGGTGCTCCCTCAAAAGTCCCGCGCCCACCGTCGGCAGCTTGGGGCTTTCCACCACGGGAACGTAGGAGGAGTAGTAAACCCTTTTCAGCCCCATCTTTCGGTACAGGGCTTCGGTAAGGCGCAGTATCTGCCCGTCGCTTTCGGGCGACGCGCCTATAATCATCTGCGTGGTCTGCCCCGCGGGTATGACCATTCCCTTGCCCTTGCGCACCTTGTTTTCCCTGTCGTAAGTCTGCGCGACGCTCAGCTTTTTCATGGGCAGCAGCAGGCTTTCCTTGGTCTTTTGGGGCGCAAGCAGCTTAAGCGACTTTTCGCTGGGCAGCTCGACGTTAAAGCTCATTCTGTCAACGTACTTTGCGGCGCGCATAATCAGCTCGTCGTCGGCGTGCGGAATGCCCTTCAAGTGTATATATCCGTTAAAATTATACACTTTGCGCAGCTTGACGACCGTCTCGCACAGCAGCTCCATGGTGCGGTTGGGCGTATCGAACACCGCAGATGAAAGGAACAGCCCCTCGATATAGTTGCGCATATAAAAATTTATGGTGAGATTGCAAATCTCGTCGGGAGTAACGCTCGCCCTTTTAACGTCCGCGCTGCGCCTGTTGGGGCAGTATTCGCAGTCGTAAAGGCACTCGTTGCTCATTAAAATCTTCAAAAGGGATATGCATCTTCCGTCGGGGGTAAAGGAGTGGCATATCCCGCCGACGGAAGAATTCCCGAGCCCGCCCTTCGTATTCACCCGTTTAGATCCCGAAGAGGAGCAGGAAACGTCGTACTTGGCGCTTTCGGTTAAAATTGTAAGTCTTTCGGCGTCCAACATACTTCGCTTACCTCAACAAATACGCACGGAAAACCCGTTCTTTTCCGTAACGAACAAATGTTTGTACTGATATAATACCACTGAAAAACCCGTCTGTCAACCGCTTTTTTAAAAAATTTATTAAAACTTTCACTCATTTTTCATAATCCGCCCATTGTCCTTTGCCCTTAAGCGGTTTATAATTATAATAAGGATAAGAAAAGCAGGAGCCGCAAATTATGAAAGTTCTGATTGTCGACGACGAGGATATGATTAGAAACGTGCTTAAGGAGTACGTGGAGTTTGAAGGTAACGAGGCGTATGAAGCTGCCGACGGAATGGAGGCGGTGCGCATGTGTAGGGAGGGCGATTTCGACGTAATTTTAATGGACGTTATGATGCCCCGTCTGGACGGATTTTCCGCCGTCAAGGAAATAAAAAAATTCAAGGATATTCCCGTCATCATGCTCTCCGCGCGCGGCGAGGAGTACGACAAGCTTTTCGGCTTTGAAATCGGCGTGGACGATTACGTGACCAAGCCGTTCTCGCCCAAGGAGGTCATGGCGAGAATAAACGTCGTAACCAAGCGCAGAAAGCAGAAGGAAGAAACGGGCGATATCGTCACGTTCGAGGGGCTGACCGTAGACTTTGCGGGGCGGAACGTATTCGTCGACGGCGACAAGGTCGACTTAACGCCCAAGGAATACGAAATTTTATTTTACTTTATAAAGAACAAGGGCATTGCTTTGTCGCGCGAAAAGCTGTTGTACGACGTGTGGGGCTTCGATTTCTACGGCGACGACCGCACGGTGGATACGCACATTAAGATGCTGCGCGCAAACTTAAAGCAGTACCGTAAATTCATAGTTACTTTAAGAGGTGTAGGGTATAAGTTCGAAGTCTGAAAGGGCGCCCGAAAGTAGCTTTAAGCGCCCCAAGCAACTTAAACTTAAAAGAATAAACAGCACGACCACCATTCTGTGGAGGTATTTTGCCTTTTTCGCGCTGTGCGTCATAACCGTAATAGCGCTTGTCTGTTACGGTATTTTGGGCAACACTATAATGACGCAGGAAAAGCGGCGCGTGCGCTCGGTAGGCGAGGAAATGGCGCTTACCGTAAGCGATAACCGCATACCCGAATCGCTTATCGTACAAAAGATTGCCGACTATTCGCTCACCGACGGCGTGGACGTCTTTATATTCTCGCCCGACGGCACGTTGCGTGCGGGCGCCGCCGTTCAGCCCGAAAAGCTTCAGTCGCTTTACGAATCGGTAAACGCCAAAACGGGCGAGTGGGAGGACGGAAAAAAAGCCGAGTTTACCTCCCGCGACGGCAACAAGACGACCTTCAACTACGCCGCGTGCGTGCGTTTGCGCGGGCAGGAGCCGTGCAAGCTGCTCGTGCGCTATCCCGTGTCGCACATTGCGGAGGCGATAAACCAGATTAAAATTTACGTGCTTATAGTGTCGCTCGCCGCGTTCTTAATTGCCTTTTTCATTTCCTACTCGCTTGCAAACAAGCTGTCCGGACCCATTCGAAACATTTCGGGAACGGCAAAAAAGCTTGCGGCGGGCGATTACGACGTTCAGTTCAATTCTGCCGAGTACGCCGAGATTGCAACCCTTTCGGACACGCTCAACTATATGAAGGACGAGATTAAAAAGAGCGACCAGTTTCAAAAGGAGCTGCTTGCCAACGTCTCGCATGACCTGAAAACGCCGCTTACTATGATTAAGGCTTACGCCTCGATGATACAGGAAATTTCGGGCGACGACCCCGAAAAGAGGGCAAAGCACCTGCAGGTAATTATCGACGAGGCGGACCGCCTTACGGGGCTTGTCAACGACATTTTAAGCACCTCCAAAATAACGGCGGGGCTGGACCAGCTCAATAAAAAGGTGTTCAACCTGACCGAGCTTTTATACGGCGTAATAAATAAATTCAGCTACCTGCAGGAAACGCAGGGCTATAACATAATGGTGGACGTGGAGTCCAACCTTTACACCCTCGCCGACGAGGAGCAGATTTATCAAGTCATATACAACCTCGTGTCAAATGCGGTCAACTACACGGGAGAGGATAAGACGGTTTACGTTTCGCTCAAATTTTCCGCGGAGGAACAGCGCATCAAATTTGCCGTCCGCGACACGGGCAAGGGCATTGCGGAGGACGAGCTTGCCCACATCTGGGACAGGTATTACCGCAGCAAGGACAGCCACCTGCGCCCCGTCAAGGGTACTGGACTGGGCTTGAATATAGTCAAGGTTATTTTGCAAAAGCACGCCTTCAACTTCGGCGTTAACACCAAGCAGGGCGAGGGGTCAACGTTTTACGTTGACTTCCCCTCGGCTTAGCTTCTAACCCGAGGGAATGTGGTAGTAATTAAATAAATCAACCGAGGGTAATTCCCTCGGTTGATTTATTTTTTGCGCAGTGTTATAATGCCGTTATGCAGGAAGAGTTTAAAAGAAGCGCCCTGATGCTGGGCGAAGAAGCAATCGAAAAACTTTCAAAGTGCCGAGTGGCTGTGTTCGGTCTGGGCGGTGTGGGCGGCTACGTCGTGGAAGCGCTTGCGCGCGGCGGCGTGGGCGCGCTCGATTTAATCGACGGCGACAAGGTTTCAGTCACCAATATCAACCGCCAGATTTTAGCTTTGCAGTCTACAATCGGCGAATACAAGGCGGAGGCGGCAAAGCGGCGCGTATGCGAAATAAACCCGCGCATATGCGCAGCCGCTCACAATATTTACTTTGACAGTACTACGCAAAGCGACTTCGATTTCACCGCATACGACTACGTGGTGGACGCCATAGACAGCGTGACCTCAAAACTGCTTCTTGCCGAATTATGCCAAAGGGCGGGCACGCCGCTCATATCGTGTATGGGCACGGGCAACAAGCTCGACCCCATGGCGTTCAAGGTCGCGGACATATCCAAAACCTCGGTCTGTCCGCTTGCCCGCGTAATGCGCAGGGAGCTTAAAAAACGCGGCGTGGAAAAGCTTAAAGTCGTCTATTCGGAGGAGGCTCCGCACCGCAAGGAAAGCGCGGAGGAGGACGCGCGCGTTCCCGCCTCGACGTCATTCGTGCCGCCCGCCGCGGGGCTTTTAATAGCCGCAACGGTCATAAAAGAGCTGCTGGGTATTTAACGCGGTTACAAAATCTGCCATTTAAAAATTAAAACTTTCGTCAATAATTCATTTGCTTTTTTTGAGCGCGCGTTCTATAATTAAACAAAACGAAAAAAACTTTTGTTCACTTTCCGAAAATGCAATTCAAACTCAAATCAAAATTCAATCCGACGGGCGACCAGCCGCAGGCAATTCAGCAGCTTGTGGAGGGCGTAAAGGACGGAATACGCACGCAGGTGCTTCTGGGCGTAACGGGCTCGGGCAAGACCTTTACTATGGCAAACGTCATAAAGGAGGTCAACCGCCCCACGCTGGTCATCGCCCACAATAAAACGCTTGCGGCACAGCTGTGCAACGAATTCAAGGAGTTCTTCCCCGAAAACCGCGTGGAGTATTTCGTTTCGTATTACGATTATTATCAGCCCGAAAGCTATATCCCCTCGACCGATACCTATAT
>JAIDIR010000140.1 GCA_029052615.1 Clostridia bacterium
CGCTCGGCTTTGCGTTTAACTCCTTGGGGAAACCGGTAATGGTGATACCGTGTGGACCCAGCGGAGAACCAACGGGGGGTGCGGGTGTAGCATTTCCGGCGGGGAGCTGCAACTTAACTACCGCAGTAATTTTCTTAGCCATAATTAAATATTCCTCCTATCGTGGTAATAGCGAATAAACCATGAAAAAAATTTAATTTATTCTCCCACGCGCCCGCTTGGCGGGCTATAATCAAAAGCGTTAAGCTTCGATTTTTTTGATTTGTATATATTCCACTTCGACGTCGGTCGAACGCCCGAACATCTGAATGTTGACCTTCGCCTTCTGCGAAAGGTCGTTCAGCTCGGTAATAACGCCGTCGAAACCTTCCAGAGGTCCCGCGTCGATATTGATGGTGTCGCCCACCTTGAAGTCGGCGTCCATAACCACTTCCTCGAGGCGCATCTTTCTTATCTCGTCCTCCTTCATGGGAATAGGTCTTCCCTGGGGACCGACGAAACCGGTTACGCCCCTGGTGTTGGTTACCCAGTACCAGAGCTGGTTGGAATAAATCATTTTAATAAAGACGTAGCAGGGCAGAAGCTTGCGCTCCACTACCTTGCGCTTGCCGTTCTTTTCCTCTATGGTCTGCTCCATAGGAATTTTAACGTCGAAAATCTGGTCCTTGAGGTTGTTGTTCTCGATAAGGCGGAACAGCGAATCCTTAACCATCATTTCGTAACCGGAATAGGTGTGCAGAATATACCAGCAAGGTTTTTCTTCCATCTGTGTGCCCTCCCGTTTACTTTATTCCCGTAAGAAGCTTTAAAAGCGCCTGCAAGCCCTGGTTGATGCCCGTTGCCACCACGGTAAAAATAAGCACTACGACCAAAACGACGCAGGTTGCCTTTACCACCTTGGGGAACGTGGGCCAGGTTACTCTTTTAAGCTCGGAAAAAACTTCCTTTAATTTTCTGCCCATTCTCACGAAGATATTGGGCTTCTTTTCCTTTTCCTTAGCCATTACTTGGATTCCTTATGTTCCGTGTGCTTCTTGCAGAAGGGGCAGTATTTGGAAATGGTAAGCCTGTCGGGGTCGTTACGCTTGTTCTTATAGCTGTCGTAATTTCTGTGCTTGCATTCGGTGCACTCAAACGTAATTTTAGCCCTGGTTGATGCCTTCATAATAGGTCTCCGTACAAAAAAATTACACCCCTTTCGGATGTGTACAATGAGTTTAACACACAAAATAATGGTTGTCAACTCATTTTTTCAAACAATCGCAAATTTATTTTGGTTTACTATATTAAAT
>JAIDIR010000141.1 GCA_029052615.1 Clostridia bacterium
ACCCCCGGTCGGTCCTCGGTTATTGAAATTTTTCTGCCGACGACCTTGTTAAAAAACGTGCTTTTGCCTACGTTTGGTCTGCCGACGATTGCAATTAAGGGATTTGCCATAGTTTTATCCTTTCCGTAAAAATTATAAATAATATGTGCAAAAAAGTAAAGCGGTTTGTGCTTTAAACGCACAAACCGCCACTAAATTCAGCTAAAAATTAAAACCAGCTGGCTATGCCGAGACCGACAAGACCGAGTATGCCGAGCACGAAGAATACCCAGAATACGATTCTCCAGCCCTTGCTCTTATACTTGACGTAGTCCCAAGCCGCAAGCCACGCGCTGATGAAAAGCGCGATTTGCGCGATGAACGAGCACGCGCCCGAAACTTTGCCAGCCCACGTAACGATTACGCCGCACTTTGCAAGAATGCTGAAAACGAAGCTTATCAAGCCCGCAACGCCCGCAAGCACTACGCCCCAGAACGCGCATACTTTGACGATGGAATAGTTACTTGAACTCGTTGTCGTCGTTGTCCTTCTCTTTGCCATAAAAACCAATCCTCCACAAATTTATCAATGCAATTATATCAATATCGGCGGAAATTTGCAACAGTTTTAACACAAGTTAAAGCCGAGTTTTAATTTTTTGAGCACCGCTTGAAAATATTCGGGCAGCGGCGCGGTGAAAGACAGCCGCTTGCCGCTGGTCGGGTGCGTGAATTCCAGCCTGTACGCGTGCAAAAGCTGACCGTTCAGCGAAAACTCACGCTTTTTTCTGCCGTAAACTTCGTCACCCACAATCGGGTGGTTGAGGTGTTTTGCGTGCACGCGTATCTGGTGCGTTCTGCCCGTCTGCAAATCGAAGCGGCAAAGCGTGTAGCCCTGCGCCCTGTCCAAAACCGTGTAGTCGGTGATTGCAAGCTTACCCTTTTCGGGGGACACCACCGCCATTTTCGTGCGGTCGGACTGGCTTCTGCCTATGTAGGTCGTGACCGTGCCTTTATCGTCCTTAAGGTTGCCTTCCAGCAGCGCGACGTAGGTGCGGCGGCAAGACTTTTCGGCAATCTGCTCGGCAAGGCTTAAATGCGCCTTGTCGTTCTTTGCCACCACCAACAGCCCCGACGTGTTCTTGTCAATTCTGTGCACGATGCCCGGTCTGATTACGCCGCCTATGCCGCTGAGGTTGTCCAGCTTGTACAAAAGCGCGTTGACCAGCGTGCCGTCCAAATTGCCGTTGCCTGCGTGAACTGTCAGCCCCTGCGGCTTGTTTATAACGGCGACGTCCGCATCCTCGTAAATTATTTCTATGGGAATATCCTCGGGACGGGCAACGCACTCCACGGGGTCGGGAAGTTCAACGCAAAAATTATCGCCTGCACAAACGCTTTGCGAGGGCTTTGCGGGCTTGCCGTTTATGGTGACCAGACCGCTTTCGAAAAGCTTTTTAAGTGCCGAACGCGTGTAGTCAGTAAGCCTTTCGCTAAGCGCGACGTCCGCGCG
>JAIDIR010000142.1 GCA_029052615.1 Clostridia bacterium
TGTAAGTATCCCAGTCCCTGTCGCCGTACTGCTTGGTGCTGGTGCCCTCGATAACGAGGTCGCCCGAGGTGTACTTGTCAAGTCCGCCTATAATGTTTAAAAGCGTAGTCTTGCCGCAGCCCGACGGACCGAGGATGGAAACGAATTCGCTCTTCCTGAATTTTAAGCTTATTCCTTTAAGCGCCTGAACGGTCTCGCCCGCTACGTAATAGTCCTTTTTTATGTCGTTTAATTCCAACATATCCTTTACCTTTCTATATATAAATTTTTATTGCTTATCTTTTGCCCGCGCTCAGCCTTGCAAGCGTGCGGTCCTTTCCCAGTATGCCCATAACCGTGCACAGGTCGGGGGAGTTGGGCATACCCGTTACGGCAATTCGCAAAATTTCCGCAACGTCCGCAACGCTTCCCTTGTAGTTTTCGGGGGCGGTCTTGTAGTCGCTCATTTCGGCGGCAAAGCCGTTTTGCGCGGCTATGCGCTTGACCTTTGCAAACCACGCGGAATTGTCGTCCGCCTCGTCATATACCGCGGCAAAACCGTCTATTACGGAATTTACCGTAGCCTTATCGAAGCGATAACAATAGTCGGGCGTAAACGTATCGTCGAAGAAATAGTCAATCATTCTAACGCCGCTTTCCGCGCGCACTATGTCCTTGCGCCTCTTTTTGCCGCCAATGCCGCAAATTAAATTCAATATCTTTATTATATACTGCCCGTCGGCAAAATGTTGCCTGTCCTTATCCGTGCCGAACTCGCGCACCCAGCCGTTCAAAAAGTCGTACGTCTGTTCCGCCGACAGCGTGGAAAGCTCCGCCTTGGAAATATCATTGAGCTTGTCGATGTCGAACAGCGCGCCGCTCTTGCCCATCTTGCCGATTGAAAACTTGAAATCGCGGTAGTCCGCCTGCGGATTTTTCCGCTCCCACTCCTCGAAGTTGGAATTTAATATGGTCATTAAATATTTGACGACCGCCTTGGGATAGTAGCCCGCGCTCCTGTAATAGTCAAGGGAAAGCTCGGGGTCCTTGCGCTTGGAAAGCTTGCGCTTTACGCCGTTGTCCACCTTCATAAGCGAACAGGTGTGACCGTATTTGGGCAATTGGAAACCGAGCACCTTGAAAAGCTCTAAATGAATGGGCAGCGACGACAGCCACTCCTCGCCGCGGATGACCAGCGTGGTGTGCATAAAGTGGTCGTCTATCGCGTGCGCAAAGTGATAGGTGGGTATGCCGTCCGATTTTAAAATTACCACGTCCTGATCGTTTTCGGTGACGGTTATGTCGCCCTTAATGGCGTCGCGGAAGGTAATTTTATTGCTCGTGTCGCCCTGCGATTTAAGCCTGATTACGAAGGGCTTGCCCGCCTTTAAGTTGGCGTATATCTGCTCCTCGGAAAGGTTGCGGCACTTTGCGTACTTGCCGTAGTAGCCCGTAATTTCCTTATTATTGGTCTGCTCCTCACGAACCGCGTTAAGCTCGTCCTCAGTGCAGAAGCAAGGATATGCCAGTCCGCGCTCAATCAAATCCTTTGCATACGCGCGGTAAATGGAAGCGCGCTGGCGCTGATAGTAGGGACCGTATTTATTGAGCGGCGAATCTATCTCCGCGCCCTCGTCGAAGTTGACGCCGAAATAGTCGAGCGAGCGGATAACGCTTTCCACCGCGCCGTCCACCTTTCTCTTCAGATCGGTGTCCTCTATGCGCAGGTAAAAAATGCCGCCCGTGGTGTGCGCTATGCGCTCGTCGGCAAGCGCGCTGTACAGGTTGCCAAGGTGTATAAAGCCCGTGGGCGAAGGTGCAAGTCTGGTAACCTCCGCACCCTTTTCGAGCTGCCTTTCGGGATACGCCTTTTCATACTCCTCCAAAGGGAGCAGATTATCGTCGGGAATTAAAGTCGACGCAAGTTTTTTCAAGTCCATATCTTGTCTTCCTTAATTTTTGTTGTCTTGATTTTCCTGATTATTATCTTCAACGCTCTCTCCGCCGTTTTCCTGCGTCTGGGCGTTTGCAAACTTCTCGGATTTCCTGAGCAACGCCAGCTTATTCTTTTTGTAGAACTTAAGTTTGACGGGCGAAAACAGATGGAACAGTACGGTTACCGTACAGATGCCCACCGCAATGCTTAAAAGAGTTAAAAGGCATATAGCCCCCCACTGCATGGCGGACATGGTAGCCATTTGCGGCGAAACGATAGCCTCCATAGTATAGTATAGCGAGCTGCCCGGCACCACCGCGATTATGGCGGGCACCAGTATTATCGTGGCGGGAATTTTGATTTTCCTCGCCATAAACTCCGATAATATAGCCGCAAACAGCGTGGGAACGAGCACGATAACGAACACGTAGTCGTTGTTATATTTAAAAGCTTCAAGCATGCCCACGTACACGCCCAGAGCAAGCACGCTTGCAAGCAGCGCCCAGCCTATGCGCTTTAAATTTAAGTTGAAGAACAGGCACACCGCACCGGCGCCCAGCGTGCCGGATATCATAAGCATAAGCGCCCTGAACCACGTGGTGTTTTCGATTAAGTAGTACCACCCCGCGAACGTGCCTTTCGTAAAGTCTGCGATGGGTCTTAACGCGAATATGGAAACGCCGTAACCCGCCGCAATTACGACCGCCAGCAGTATTCCGTTCAAAAGCTGGAAGGTTCCGCTCATTAAATCGCCCGTAAACATATCGCGCACGGCGTTGGTCGTCAACAGCCCCGGGATAAGTATCATTATCGTACCTATCATGACGTAGGAGCATTGGCAGGGAAGCCCGATAATATTCAAAAGCTTGCACAGCGATACGCTTAAAACGCCGCCGACCAGCGACAATAAAAAGGTGGTCGCGTATGCGTTTAACGAACGCTTGGACAACACTTCGTTCAATAAAGACATAACGAACGCAACTAAAAGCGCGGGCAGAACGTCGGCTATAGTGCCGCCGAAAAATATGGAATATATTCCCGAAACAAGCGACGCACCCGCTATGGTTACCCACTTGTTGCGCGTTCTGGAATGAGCCAGCTCAAAACACATTTTAAGCGCCTGCTCAACGGGGTATTTATTGGCGCATATATCGCGCGAAAGCTGATTGTACTTTTCAAGCCGCGCAAGGTTGTTAGAGGTTGAATACACCCTCTTCATATATGAATGTTCGTGCCCGTCCGAAGTGCGCGCACTGGCTATTATCATAGAGGGGAACGCCGCAACGTTCGCCTCCTCCGCGTTGTAGGCACGGCAAATCCTGTCCACCGCCGTTTCCACGCGCGAAACCGAACCGCCGCACGAAAGAATACCCACGCCTATTTCCAGCGCGAGCTCGAGCACTCTTTCGTAATCGACCTTTACGGTATTATTCTGATTTTCGGAAACTGTAATTTGCTCTTCCATAATCTTTCTTAAAGCTTGTGTCTATGGTTAGGTTTATAGAGTTTGCGCAACACGAACCAGCCTATAACAAGAATCTGCACGCCAGCCGCGACTATATAGAACGGCCAGATGGGCACGCCCTGCGCAAACAGCGCAACGAAGACGTGAACTATTAACGCTATCGACCAGATTACCGCCGAAGCCGCCAGCGTGGTGGTTATACGCCTGCCCCACAGCGAGGAAAAGACGACAAGCACGACCGCAGACACGAACGGCGCGACTACGAACGTTAAATACGCGTGCGAGCGCACCGACGAAATGTAGTACAAAATCATAAATATACCCGTCGCCACTACCCACACGAGCCCCACCGAAAGCAAGGTTATTAAAAGATGCTTTTTTTCGAGGTTGAGCTTGGGCTTAACGACCTTTTCGGGCTGCTCCTTAACTATATCGTCAAGCGTTATATGGTAAATTTCCGCAAGCTGAATGAGCACGCGCAGGTCGGGCACCGATTCGCCCCGCTCCCACTTGGATACGGCTTTATCGGAATAGTTTAACATATCCGCAAGCTGCAGCTGAGTGAGCCCCGCCTGTTGTCTTAATCTCGTCAGATTTGCGGCGATTATTTCTTTCAAATCACTCATACCCAAAGTATAACATAATCACAGGCGTTTTGCAATTATTTTGGGC
>JAIDIR010000143.1 GCA_029052615.1 Clostridia bacterium
GTTGCGGTGCAATTGTAGATAAATTGGGACAAGCGTACGCAACGCCTTTATTATAATAACAAAAAACGCGGAAAAATGCAACAAAATAAGCTTATTTTAAGCGTTTTGAATACACATTATTTCAACGTTTTTTGTGAGTTAATAAGTTGATAAAAAGTTGAAAAGTTCATAAATTTTTTCAACCCCATCCCGAAAAAAATAAAAAAATGTCGGAGATTGAAAGAAAAAATAATTATCAACCGCGAAATGTGAACAAGTTGATAAAATTATCTACAAATCAACCGTTTTGAAAATGCTTGTTAAAAGACGTGCCGCGTGGTACAATATAGCCGTTATGGATTGCAAGCATTATATTGATTTGATAAGCGGCGAATATAAGGATAAATTCGAGCAATTCAAAAATTTGCTGCTCGATTATAATAATAAGTTCAATTTGACTGCGATTACTGACGAAAAGGAAGTTTATATCAAACATTTCCTCGATTCCGTTGCGGGCGAAAGCTTTTTTACCCAAAACGCAAGCGTGGTCGAAATAGGATCGGGTGGAGGCTTCCCCTCAATCCCCTTAAAGCTCGTCAGGGACGATCTGAAGTTTTTGCTTATCGAGAGCACGGGCAAGAAGTGCGGTTATTTACAGACGGTTGTCGATAAGTTGAATTTAAAGGGCGTGCAGGTTAAAAACGCCCGCGCGGAGGACGCCGCAAGGGAGGTTATCCACCGCGAAAAATACGATTTTGCGGTGGCAAGAGCGGTTGCGCGGCTGAACACCCTGTGCGAATACTGCATTCCGTTCGTCAAAGTAGGCGGTAAATTCGTTGCCTACAAGGGCGGCGCTGAGGAAGAAATCAAGGAAGCGGATAACGCGATTAAAATTTTAGGCGGCGAGCTTGAAAAGATAGAGCAATACGAGCTGCCCAACGACGAAAAGCGCACTCTTATAATAATAAAAAAGGTTGCGCACACCCCCAGACAGTACCCCCGCGGGCAGGGCAAAGAACGCAAAGCCCCCTTAATCTGACTATGAACAAGAAAAAAACGTGCGCGTTTACGGGGCACCGCGAGGTTGAAAAGGACTTTGATTTATCCTATCTCAAAGAGTGCGTGCAGGGCATAATAGACAAGGGATACGATAGCTTTTTATGCGGCATGGCGTGGGGCTTCGATTTGCTTGCGGCCCGGACCGTGCTGGAGCTTAAAGAAAATAATCCGCAGATAAAGCTTATTGCATGCGTGCCCTGCCCCGGACAGGAAAAAAGCTTTCCCCTTTCCGAAAAGCAAAAGTACGGCGAAATTTTGGCGCTTTGCGACGAAGTGCGCGTGCTTTCCGACCGCTATTATAAGGGCTGTATGTACGCGCGCGACAGATATATGGTGGATAACAGCGATATTCTGTTTGCTTACGACCGCAAGCACGAGGGCGGCACCTACTACACCATCACCTACGCCGTGGAAAGCAATAAAAAAATTTTCGTAATTTAAAAAAATACTTGTATAAATAATTTCACACCGGTCAATAAAAATCGTGTAAACGACGATAACGAGGTGACCGATATGAAAAAGTTTTTTGTAGTTTTAGCCGTGATAGCAGTACTTGCCGCAACGGTGTTTTTCGTGGGAATGAGCAAGCCCGAGGGCGAGATTTATACCGACTATCTGCGCATTCACGTCCGCGCCAATTCCAACAGTGAAGAGGACCAGCGCGTCAAATACGAAGTCAAGGACGAAGCCGTTAAATTCATAACCCCCTACGTCAAGGAGTGCGTGACCAAGGAAGCGGCTATGGAAGTGATGGGCGGGCTGCTGCCCCAAATCGAAAAGGTGTGCGAAAAGGCGCTTGAAGAGCGCGGCTATCACTACGGGGCAAGGGCTTCAATCCGTCAGGAAAAATTCCCTACCCGCGTGTACGGCGAGCTTACGCTTGAGGAGGGCGTTTACGACGCGCTTATAATAGAGCTGGGCGAGGGCGTGGGCGACAACTGGTGGTGCGTAATCTATCCCCCTCTCTGTTTCACCTCCGCCTCTGCGGACGTGCAATACCGCTCCATAATATACGACATTATAAATAAGTTCAAAAACAAGTAAAAAATAAGGGCGCGTTGCTT
>JAIDIR010000144.1 GCA_029052615.1 Clostridia bacterium
TATTGTGTTTTATGTAAAATTTAGCACTATTTTTAAAAATTTTGACGAAAAGTCTTGAAAAGTTAAAAAAACCGTGATAAAATCAATATGCGCCACAATTGAATACTTATTATCATATAAAGGTTACAACGGCATAAGTGTACCCTTCTTTTCCTTTATGTGATAAAAGTACTTATGGAATTGTGGCGCAACTATTAAGGGACATTTAAGCGGGCGTTCCTTAATAGGAGCGCTCTTTTTTATTTGCCCGCAAAGGAGTACGCTTTATGAAAATTAAACGTAAAACTTTTTGGGGAGGCATAGTAGCGGCGTTGTGCGCGTGCACCGCGCTGACTTTCGGCGCCGTCTATTCTTCTAATAATAAGGTAGATGCAACCGCGGCAACTGCTCAAAACCCTAAGGAAAAAATACAATTATCATATACAGCTTCTTATTTTAGTTCGACGACTGCTTCTAGCGTTGCTGTCGGATCAATGACCCCTTTTGACGCTACTCATTCATTACAGTATAGCAGCGGTCCAAGTCTTAATGCCGCAGGGACACATATTACTTATAGTCAGACGACAGCATATAACAGTGGTAAATGGGTATATTTTGACTTTAAAGTAAATATACCTGTGCCCGCGTGGGAAGAGTGGGACGTATCATATAAGCTTGATTTTACATTGGGTGGGTCTAATAATTCGGACGGCGGATACAATCAGTCGGTGGGTGCATTATATTATTTGCCTGATACGACGACTTTTGACCAAACTTACAACAATACTACGCAAGCCGATTCGAGTAGCATTACAGGTTTGACTTACACAGCTGTGCCAGTGTCTGGCAACGGCAGATATGTTAATGGCAGATATGTACAAGGTAAGTCAATATCTCATACACCGACTCTTTATTCCAGTGCAACCGATCCGACTACTAAAAGTACTCTTACGCTTACCAATAAGTCCGGCAACGAAAAAACTTTTACTTTCAGTTACGGAATGTACGTTGCTCTATCTATCAGTTCTTCTCGTAATAGCAGAGTTACTGCTTGTAACACGTTATTAACTGCGGACGACGTTACCGTAAGGGAGTTGTCTGTGCCTGTGCCTTCACCCGATTTAAGTTACAATTATGACGGCACGGATAAAACAAGCACCATAGTGGATACAATAGAAAATTCAAATTGGTACACTAAGGGCGGCGCAGATTGGTACACTCCCGGCAGTTGGGCGCAATACGTGCTTCCCGCCGGCGAAATTAAAAACGTAATTAAAAACGACGGGGTAACCGGCAGTTACGAAATTACGTATTCGCTTTTAGATATATATCCGTTTAAACTTGAAGACGGAACTTTTACTACCGACTCGCAGACTTTAAAAGTAACAATAAACCCCTTAACGCTTCCCACACCGAGCGGAACGGTAACGATTACGTACAACGGCGAGGAAAAAACGCTGTACGACCTTGCGGAAAATTTACGACCCGGATGGTACGATTCGGATATTTACACCGTTCCCAGCATAATCGAAATGGACGACAGCGTTTTCGACGCAGGGGATAAGACCGTTTCGGTAACGTTAAAGTCGTCTAATTACGTTTGGTCGAACAACTCAAGCAACTCTTCCGCCGTGCGGACTTTCACGTTCAGGGTCAATAAAAAGGCACTTGAAACCGAGTTCGTAGATGAAAACGGATTGAAGGTTGCAAAGTTTAAAGACGAAAACGAAATTTACACGCGCGACAGCGGCGACAAATATCCAGTACTTGTAACCAGATATTCCAAAAACGGCATTGCGGCAAGTGCTACTTACACCAGCCCGAACAGCACGGGCACGTGGTACGCGCACGCATTTTTGGAAAACGCTGAAAGCTGCAACTATTCGGTTGCAAGCACGGGCGAGCAATTCACCCTCGATAAAATCGGCGTTCCGTATCCTACGCTCGTCGGAAGCGGAAGCGAGGTTTACGACGGCGGGGAGCACGAGTTCATTTACGAAGGGTACGACCCCGAACTAATGACCTACACTAAACCTGACGGCGCAATCGACTTTGACGGCGAAATTTTAAAGGTAAAAAACGCAGGCACGTATACGCCCGTGTTCACTCTTTTAAATAATGCGCTTTACGCGTTTTCGGGTAATGCGCCCGCCGCGGTTGAAGTTACGCCCAAAACGGCAACTCTTTCGGCAAACGTTGACGGCGGTGAGTGGGGCTGGGAAAGGAGAACGACCAAAGAGGTTGAAATTACCGTTTCAGGCGTTATCAGTGAAGATTTGCCCAACCTGACCATAAATGCTGCGTATTTAAAAGACGGGGTGTCCAGAACAATAGGCACTGCGGCTTATGATTCGGGCTATAAGTATAAGGTAACTATTCCCTCGATAGCGCAGATTGCGGCGTACACGCTTACCCTTACGATTGCGGACGGCGGAAACTACGCTTTGGCAACGCCGTATACGCAGACGTTCAATATTACCGGTACTGTGCCGCCCTTTGACGAACAGTACATAGTTTGGCAGTACACCGTTGACGGAAAGAAAACGCAATTAAACGATTTCGTATATGACGGCGACGTGGTTTTGGTTGAATACACGGGCACGGAATATACGTTTTCGCTTGACGAAACCGATTTGCTTCCCTACGGCTTAAAGGTGAAAGACGACGGTTACCAGGGGCAAAGTGCGACAAACGTCAAGGCGGCAGATAACGGAATTTACACCATGACGGTGACGATTGCAGCGATTGACGAAAACACTGTTTTTGCCGACACGTCGTTTACTCTGCAATTTAAAATCACGCCCAAGGTGCTTGATTTGTCAAATGCCGAGTGGGAGTACAGCGATTCGACGGATTCAGACGGCAACAAGATATGGGAACCGCTTTCAGCAAGTAGCAAGCCCTCGTATACGGGCAATGCGGTTACCGTGCGCATATCGCCCGCATATATGGCAAGTTTGGGACTTGCGGCAGGCGACTATACCGAAAATTATAGCTCGTTGGATAACCTCACGGAACAGGGACAAAAGAGGACCAACGTAGAAATTACGATAACCAACGCCAACTACACGACGGCGGACGGCGGCTATGTATCCATACAATATGACTGGGAAATTACGGCGCGTGCATTGACTTATAGCTGGAGCGGCACGCAGAGTGTGCAAGCAGGCGGTCAGTCGTTTGATATCCCTGCAATAGTCTTTGACGCTCCCGGCGATTATTCGCAGTATTACGAATATATTTATACTGTGGATGACACGGATTACACGTACGAACAGTTGCAGGAATATATGGCGGCAAACTGGTCGGACGAAACACCCGTAAGCGGTACGATGCGCGTGCAATTGAAGGACGGCGTGACTGATTACTTAATACTTACGAGCAGCCGTCAGTTCAATACGGGCACTCCCAAGATAACGCTTAGCGTTGCAGTTACGGGCAGCGGTGCAGAGTACGGAAAAGTTTCGTTTGCGGTTAGCGTCGTAAGAGGCACTTCGGACGAGAGCAGGCGTACTTCGGTTACCGTTTCGGGCGGCGCGCTTACCGAGGCGCGTACCTTTGACGGTAATGACAACGAATTGATTGCGTTCGTCAACAAGCTTGGCGCGGGCAGCTATACGGTTACCGTAAGCCTGAAAACGAGCGACGAAGATTCTTACGTTCTCTCGCAAAGAGAATTCGAGTTTGTAATTAGTAAACAGAACGTACAACTTCCCACCGTACGCGAAATAGTATTTACCGGTGAAACGATAAATCTTATTGATTACCTTGACGGATTTGACCCTGATCTTATGAAGCTTATAGGTGCGGCGGAAGGCGAGAACGGTATAGTATCCGGAAGAGATTACAGAAAGAGCGGTTACTTTACGACCATTGCGCTTATAGACGGCGCGAACTACCAGTTCGTTAAAGCAGCTGAAAGCGAGGCTGAAACGGTTAAGGCAACTTTGAAGTTTGCGGTTGCGTTCGCCGACGGCGAGGAAGTACTTGGCAGCGAATACGAAATCAACTGGATGATAAACCGTTTCCGCATTACCGACGATATGTGGGACAAGAGCGGTAAGCAGGGTGTAACGCTTAAGCTTCCCGCGCAGTTTGCGGCAATGGCGGCGGACGAAAACCTGTTGAAGATTTCTTACAGCTACTACGACGACCAGAACGGCGCGGCACTGGAAGAGTTCTCGTTTAAGGGAGGTAATTCCTTCTGGGTAAATGCGACGTTGACTGGCGAAGAAGCGAACAATTTCGAGTTCGAAAACGGCTCGCAGATTTCGGACAAAACCGTTTATACCGTACCTCAAAGCAAAACCGAAGCGTTCTTTAATAACACGATGACGTTTGTAGAGAACAACATGATACTGGTTATCGGTTGTGCGGCAGGACTGTTGCTTCTTATACTTCTCATAATAATAATCGCGTGCGCGGCAAGGAGCAGAAGAAAGAAGCGCGAGCGCGAGGAACAGCGCAGGCTGGAAGAAAAGGAAGAGCGCAGGCGCGAGCAGGAAGAACGCCGCATGGAACGCGAGGAGCGTATGGCGCGTATGTCCCAGCAGCAAATGATGATGCCGCAAATGATGCCACAGGGTATGCCTCAGGCGGGCGGTCATATGCAAATGGGCGGTTCAGTTGGCGGCGGCTCGATAAGCGAAGCGCAAATTCTGCAAATGCAGGCTGAACTGGCGGAGCTTAAAGCCGAAAAAGTTGCAAAGGAAGCGGCTCAGCAGCAGATTGCGCAGGCTAAAACGGACATGCAGTTTGCGGGCTTTATGGCTCAGCTTATGGGCGGCGGCTCGATGGATAAGCTTACCGATATTATAAGAACGGAAGTCAGAAACGCGCTTGCCGACGAAAAGGCGGCTTTAGCGCCTGCCGAGCACAAGGCGGAGGAGGCGAAGGAGCAAGCGCCCGTTTGCCCTCCCGACGCGGTTATGACCACGGTAACGACTACCAAGATAGACACGACCAAAAAGGTGCAGAACGCCGAAAGAGCGGCGGCACCTGCAGTGAGAACGGTGGTGCGCAATCTGGTTGCGCCTATGCCCGTGGACGACGGAAGAGTATTTGACGTGGGCGGCTTCTACACGCCTGCCGACCCTGTATCCGATATGGATTCGGATGACAAAACTGAATAATTAAAGAGCCCCGCGCAGGTTG
>JAIDIR010000145.1 GCA_029052615.1 Clostridia bacterium
GTCTTACAAAGTTTTAAAGCGTTTTAAACGCAGTTTAAATTTTTTTCGTTCATTATTCACAATTCGCAGTCTAAAAAATATCAAAGGTGCATAAATGAAAATCAGATATCTGGGACATTCGAGTTTCCTTTTAACCGAAAGCACGGGTACGGCAATAGTTTGCGACCCGTACGGCGACGCGGTCGGTTTTTCCATGCCCGCAGTCAGTGCGGACGCGGTTACCGTTTCTCACCACCATTTCGACCACGACAACGTTAAGGCGGTCGGCGGCAATCCCGTAATACTCGACAAAGAGCAGGGGTATGAGCTGCCGGGCGTAGTCATTAACGCAGTCAAGAGCTTCCACGACGACAGGCAGGGCGCGCTGCGTGGCGAAAACGTCATCTTCAAATTCCGTATGGACGGTCTGGACGTCTGCCACCTGGGCGACCTCGGCGAGGAGTGCTCCTCCGAGCTTATAGAAGCTATTCTGCCCGTCAATATCCTTTTAATTCCCGTCGGCGGAAACTACACCATAGACGCGGCAATGGCAAAGGAATACGTGGACAGAATTATGCCCGACGTCGTAATTCCCATGCACTACCGCGTTAAGGGGTGCGAGGTGGATATAGACAAGGTGGACGAATTTGTTTCGCTGTTCGACGACGAGAGCGCGGAGTGCGAGGAGGCCGATGGCGATATTGAATTGACCCGCGACGACGTGGACGGCGAAAGTACCAGAATAATAGTAATGAACAGGAGCGTGCGCTGATGGATGCGGCTGAAAGCATTAAAATCAAACTCGACGGCAAAGGTATTCATTCGCTGAGACAGATCGGTAGAGTGATAGGCGTAAGTTTTCCCACCAAAAAGAAGAAGTCGGAGCTTATCGACGATATTATAGCTATTGCCAAGAACGAGGTTGAGCCCTGCCCCCGTTCCACGCGCGGCGCGCCCCCTAAGTCCGAAGATTACGACGCGGATATAGTGGACGAAATAAACGAGTGCCGCAAGCTCTACACGCGCACCGCCGCAGAGAGCGCGACGGAAAGTTCGTCCTATAAGCCGCTCGTCGCTTCCGACGAGGAAGAGGAGCTGACCTATTCGGGCGTGCTGGAATTTACCGACAAATTCTGGTTCGTGCGCACCAACAATATGCAGATAACTTCGGCAAACGACGTGTTTATGCACCTGTCGTTCGTCAACAGGTTCCGCCTGCGCTCGGGCGATAAAATCGTGTGCAAGGCAAAGCGGCGCAGGGCGGGCGAGTGCCCAGGCGCAACCTATATAATAAGCGTGAACGGGCGGTCGCCCGAAATGCCCAGGGGCGTGCCTTTCGAAAGCCTGACGCCCTGCTATCCCGACAAGAGAATTAAGCTGGAGCGCGAGGGCTGCACGCTTACCGACAGGGTCATAGATATGTTTTCGCCGCTCGGTTTCGGGCAGAGGGCGCTTATCGTTTCGCCCCCAAAGGCGGGCAAGACGACTATGCTTACGGACGTTGCGCGTTCGATAAGGCACAACTATCCCGAGGCGCTGGTCATCGTGCTTTTAATCGACGAAAGACCGGAGGAGGTCACCGACATCAGCCGTTCGGTAGAGGGCGCGGAGGTCATATATTCGACCTTCGACAAGGGCGACAACCACCACACGCACATAGCTTCGCTGACCCTGGAGTACGCAAAGAGGCAGGTGGAGGCGGGCAGGGACGTCGTCGTTTTGCTGGACAGTATTACGCGTTTATCGCGTGCGCACAACGCTTTAAGCAATTCGGGCAGAACGCTTTCGGGCGGTCTTGACCCTCAGGCGTTAGTCGAGCCCAAGCGCTTTTTCGGCGCGGCGCGCAATATCGAAAACGGCGGCTCGCTTACCATAATAGCAACCGCGCTTGTCGATACGGGCAGCAAGCTGGACGACATCATTTACGAAGAATTCAAGTCGACGGGCAATATGGAAATAGTGCTTTCGCGTTCGCTTGCGGAGCGCAGAATTTTCCCCGCGATTGATATACGCGCTTCGGGCGCAAGAAAGGAAGAGCTTCTGCTCGACGAAAACGAGCTTGCGGCGGCGGCTATGATTCGCGGTCTGCTTGCAAAAAATCTGAGCGAGGAAGAGCTTTACTCAA
>JAIDIR010000146.1 GCA_029052615.1 Clostridia bacterium
GTGGAGATAGTTGGGCTCGAACCAATGACCTTTTGCATGTCAAGCAAACGCTCTAACCAACTGAGCTATACCTCCGCAGATTACTATTATTATATACGTAAAATAGCTTTCCGTCAATCGATTTTACTTTACAGCCGTAAAATTTTCAGGTAAGGCGGCGTCCCGCCCGTCTGCTAAGGCAGATTAAAGCAGCACCACCAGGCATATTATTAAGGTGGCTAAAGCCGCCAACGCCAAAAACAATTTGGTCAGATTGAGCGCAAAATACTTCTTTTTCGCGCTCTCGTCGGCAACGTATTTATTCGACCACTCCGCCAACCAGATATCGCCGGTGAACTCCGCCACTTTGGCGTTCTTTTTAGGCGGATTTATCTTTATTGTCAAATCGCAGGATTGCTTTAAATAGATATCCATCTGACAGTCGGCAACCAGATATTTGCCCCTGCCGCGCGCGTCGAAGATGCCGAAAATGCTGATAATGAAAAAGAACAGCTGCACTATAAACCAAAGCGGTCCGCCCGCGTCGATATATCGGCATACTGCCACGCGCACCTGCGTCTTTTCGGTCTGAATCGTGCAGTTGCCATTCTCCACCCTTGCGCCGTCCACCGTTACGAAAGTGTCGCCGCGCAAGGCGCCTATAATCCTGAGGTTCATTACGTTCATATCGGACCTCCGACAAGCTTTATAATCAAAACGATAAGCGATATTACGGCGATGACCGCGGATATGGTTATGCGCGCGACGTGCTTTTCGCGGTAGTCGAAGCACAAACAGATTATGGACGTAACCGAGAGCGCCAACGCCGCGGGGACCGCGTAGGGCCAGCTTGCCGCAACCGTGTAGAAAATGCTTTCCAAGACCTCGCCGCCCGACCATAAGTTTGCAAATGACGGATATGCGGCGAAAATCAAGCCCAAAGTCACTATGGTGATTGCCAACAGTAACAAATAGAAAACCGCCATCGCCAGAAACGACAGCACGCTTGCCGCCATTACCGCCACGGCAAGAAATTGCAGGTTGAACGCAATTTTGCCCAGGCGCGCGACCTGCATACGCACCAGAACGTTTTTAGGCGTGGTTGCCGCCTGTACGCCTTTTTCTTCCATAGGCTCTCCTTTTATATTATAATTCGCCGCCGTACCGCACGGAAGCGACGGTTGCGAAATACAGCTTTTTTGCGCCGCGCTTTTTGAGTTCGCCGCACACGGCGTCTGCGGTTGCGCCCGTCGTCATGACGTCGTCCACCACTATTATCGTCTTATCCCTGACGGCCGCGCGGTCGGCTTTGAAACACGCTTTTAAGTTTTTCTCCCTGTCGGTACGCGACAAGGATTTTTGCGGCGGTGTGTCCTTGACCTTTCGTATGGCGCCCTTTAAAAGCGGCAGCTTCATTTTTTTGGAAAGCTCCTTCGCCAGAAGATACGCCTGGTTAAAGCCGCGCCTGCCCTGCGCTTTTGGCGTCATTGGCACGAAACAAATCGCTTGGGCGTCGGTGAATTGCGCACACTTATTATAGAGCAATTCGGCAAAATAATTCTTTAAATACGGACGGTCGTTCTTGAACGCGAGCACGAGTTTTTTGACTCCGTCCGAATATTCAAACGCCGAAACCGCCCTGTCGTAAATGGGCGCAAGAGCTTTACAGTCGAGGCACAGCTCGGGAACGTCGGTCATTCTGCCGCATACGGGGCAGGTTACGCCGTCGTTAAATATTATTGCCTTCTTGCAGTCGGCGCAAAAGCGGCTACCGTCAAAAATTTCTATACCGCAAAGCTCGCAAGTGAAATTTTCGGGAAAGATTGAATCGAGAATTGCTTTGAAAACGTTCATCCTTGGTGCACTCTTAAACTGATTATACCAGTCGGCGGCGCGATTTTCAATAGGCGGCGGACAACATTTTTATAAAACATACGCAAATTTTGCTTGCCAAGCCCAATGCGATATGTTATAATCACTACGCAATTGAACGACGGCCTTGTGGTCAAGCGGTTAAGACGGAGCCCTCTCAAGGCTCAATCCCGGGTTCGATTCCCGGCAGGGTCACCAAAAGCCCCCGACAGCTTAATGCTGTCGGGGGCTATTTGTTGCCCTGCCTCCATCGAACCCGAGCGGTTCGACCGACGCTTTGCGTCGCACGAAGCGTCAACGCAGTATTCCCGCGCAGAGTTTCCTACTACTACCGCGCCTGTCCGCTTTTCCATATTAGCGGTTGATTTTTCCATACAGTTATGCTATAATTTTTAAGATAAACAGTAATTTAGCATAGAGAAAATTATGGTAAATAACGAAGAAAAATTCAGTGGTAAAGCGACTCATTATGATAAAGCACGCCCCGCTTATGCGGAGAGCTTATTAAATACGTTATATTCCGACTATGGCTTTTCCCCGCAGTCTATAATTGCAGATATTGGTTCGGGAACGGGAATTTTTACCGAACAATTATTAAAGCGCGGTAATAAAGTTTATGGGGTTGAACCAAACTCAGATATGCGAAAAGCCGGTGAAGAAAGGCTCAAAGGATATCAGAATTTCGTTTCTGTAAACGGTGACGCAGCAAATACAAATTTAATAAATTCTTTTATAGATATAATCACAGTAGCGCAAGCACTTCATTGGTTTCCGCTTGAAGAATTCAGCAAAGAATGTAAGCGAATTTTAAAGCCAAACGGTCAGGTAGTTATTGTTTATAATCAAAGGTGTAATGATTTCATCAATAAAGACGTTGACGCGGTGGTTGCCCGGTATTGTGACGTTCGCAATGCAAGCACGGGGGCGGCATATATTGAGTTGAAACGAAAAAGAATTAACGAATTGTATAATGGAAAATTTATAGAAATCAGCAAAAGCAATTCATTGTTTATGGATAAGAATAAATTTTTAAGTTATTGGCTTTCACGCTCCTATGCTCCGCGCGAAGGAGACGTCCACTATAAATTATTTGTAAACGATATAGTTTCGGTTTTTGATAAATACGCGAAAGACGGACTTATAACACTTAAACAAGAATCAGTGGCGTATATAGGAAAGGTCAACTGATAAATTCAATTTATAGGTTATTATTTATGCAGATTAGGAAAATGACAATCGCGGATTACGACGACGTATATTCGTTATGGATGTCGTGCGCGGGTATGGGGTTGAACAGTCTTGACGACACAAAAGACGGTATTGCAAGATTCCTTGGACGAAATCCCGAAACGTGCTTTGTTGCATTGGTTGATGGAAGAATTATCGGCGCAATAATGGTCGGCACCGACGGGCGTCGAGGTTATATATATC
>JAIDIR010000147.1 GCA_029052615.1 Clostridia bacterium
TATTTATTGTTCGTCGTTTCCGTCCGTTTCGGTCGGGGGTTCGGGGCTTTCCGCTTCGATTGGTTCGGGTGGAGGCGTTTGACTTTCGGCTGCCGACTGCAATTTTTCGGTGTGCTTAACCGCGTAGCTTGCAAGGAAATAAGTTCCTATCGCGCCGGCAACGAACAGTATTACGCCCAGCGAAATTTGCAGGGGAGTGAGGTAAACCGACGGGTTGTCGCCGTACTGGTGGAAGAAGGTTATTATAACTGCGGGGATAGAACCTATAACGAAGCCCGTAATCGCCCAGAAGGTCACACGCCTGAATTTTTTAAGCAGGAACTGCATAAGCTTTGCAATCGTAAAGAAGCCGATTACGAGCCCCACGGCAAAGGTTGCAAGCACTAAAAGCGAGTGGCCGAAATTATCTTTAAGTGCGGAAATGGCGTTTAAAAGCGGATTGTAATATCCGAATATAAGAAGCAGCATGGAGCCGCTTATGCCGGGCACGACCAGCGCGCAGCTTGCAAGTGCGCCGATAAGCAACAGAAGGAAATAGCCGCTAACGGGCATTGACGCCGATAAATCCACGTCGCCTATCGAGGGGATAAAGCATATGCCTATAACAAGCAGGCAGGGAATGATAATCGCCGCGATATCGCGCTTTTTAAAGCCGTTTTTGTTCGCCTTTTTATACAGGTCGGGGCAGCTGCCCGCCATAAAGCCCGCAAACAGCATAATGGTGGGGAACGGAGCATATTTTAAGGCGTACTTTAACGGAAAGTACAGCGCCGCAAACGCCAGCACCGCGCCCAAAAGTATGGGCAAAAGGAACATAACGCTCTTTTTGAAGTCCTTGAACAGGTTGCCTATACTTTCGATAATTTTATCGTAAACGCCCAAAAGCACGGCAAGCGTTCCGCCCGACACGCCCGGTATTATCATGGCAAGCCCTATCGAGGCGCCCTTTGCCATATTTATAAAAAACTCTTTAACTTTCAAAATTATACCTTTCGACCACTATAATATTCAGCGGGCGGCGGATTTATTATATGGATAATTATACTATCCGCCGGCGCGAATAGTCAAGGGAAAATACGCTTGACAAAATCCGAAATATAAAATACAATAATATAAGAATATAAGGAAGAAAACGGCGGAGGTGCATTGTGGAAAAAGAAAACGCGCTTAAACGTGTATTGATTGTTGACGACGTGGAGCTGAACAGGTTCATCTTAAAGGGAATTCTGTGCGCTGACTTCGAAGTCGTGGAGGCCGACAGCGGCAGGGCGGCGCTGGATATTTTAAGGAAGGATAACAGCGATATTGCTATCGTCCTTCTGGATATCGTTATGCCCGATATGGACGGATTCCAGGTGTTGGAGGCAATGAAAAAGCAGGGATATTTAAACTATCTTCCCGTAATTATCATTTCCACCGAATCCACCGCGCACTACGTTGACAAGGCGTACGACCTGGGGGCGACCGACTTCATCAATAAGCCCTATAATCCCAACGTCGTTCTGCACCGCGTTTTAAACACCATAAAGCTTTTCAACAGACAGCACACGCTTATGGAAATCGTGAACGAGCAGGTTTACGAAAAGCACCGTTACGCCGACATGATGGTCAATATCTTAAGCACCGTTATGGAAATGAAGAACGGCGAAAGCGGCTTACATATTCTGCACATCAACACCATAACGCGCATACTCACCGAAACCTTGCTGCAGATGACCGATAAGTACACGTTCTCTAAGAGCGATATTCAGCTTATCTGCGTTGCTTCGTCGCTGCACGATATCGGCAAGATGGCAATTCCCGACGAGATTATAAACAAGCCCGGCAAGCTTACGCCCGAGGAGTTCGAGATTATGAAGACCCACTCCGCGCAGGGTGCAAAGATGATTCAGGGGTTGACCGAATACAAGGACGAGCGCCTTATTAAGTTTGCTTACGATATCTGCTTATACCACCACGAGAGATACGACGGCAAGGGCTATCCCGTCGGCTTGCAGGGAGAAGAAATTCCCATTTGGGCGCAAATCGTTTCGGTTGCCGACGTCTTTGACGCGCTGATAAGCGAAAGGGTTTACAAGCCCGCTTACACGCCCGAAAAGGCTCTCGATATGATTATCGCGGGCGAGTGCGGAACCTTCAATCCGCTTATCACGCAGTGCCTTATTTCCGCATACAAGCAGATTGTTACGGCGCTCAGCCACGTTTCTGCCGCTGAAAAGTGGGAGGAAAAGGCGAAGTACGTTGCAAACGACGTTGAAAAATATCACATTCCCACCTTCTCCAACAAGACGCAGGAGCTTACCAGCCTCAACCTTGCCAAGCTTAAATTCCTTACGGCTTGCAGCGACGGACTGGTGTTCGACTATTCGTATACCGACGGCGAGATGGTGATAAGCGCCAATCCCGACCACGGCGTGGCGGAGGATATAGTTCTCGACCCGCTCGACAGGGAGCAGGTGAGCAAATATTTCTATATGCCCGCTTACGACAAGACTATGGAATACCTCGAAACGCTTACGCCCGACAATCCCGAAGTTTCCTTCGAGTACAAGAGGGCGGACGGCGACGTGCTTACCGTATATAAAATACAGCTGCTCGGCGTGTATAACGACGACAGGTCCAGCCTCAGAAACGTTATAGGTAAATTGAGTACTACGACAAGGGAGATTCAGGCGTCATGACTGTAAAGGAATTTTACGACGTAACGGGCGGCGGATACGAAACTATGTTTTCAAAGTTTTCATCCGACGCAACCATTACCGCGTTTTTGAAAATTTTCAAGCGCGACACCAGCTTTGCCACGCTCTGTGATAAGATGGCGGCGGGTGACGTGGACGGTTCGTTCCAGGCGGCGCACACCTTGAAGGGCGTAGTGCTTAACCTGAATATCGAAGGGCTTAAGGACCCCGTATGCACCATAACCGAGGCGCTGCGCGCAAAGGATATGGACGAGGCTAAAAAGCTTTTACCCGCGGTTAAGCAAACCTACGAAAAGGTTTGGGACGCGCTTTTACAGCTGTTGCCGTAAGGTATACGGCAGGGGGCTGGATTTTCAGCCCTTTTTTCTTTGGAGGTAACCTATGAAAAAGAATTTTGCATCCCGCCGCAGAAAGGGCGGGGAAGCTTCGTCCGACGAGGAGCTTTTCAGAATATTCACAACCTGTACCGACGACGTTTTTATAATGCTTTCGTGCGATAATCTGGCGGTGGAGTTCGTCACCGAAAACGCGGAGCGCGTGCTCGGCGTGCCCGTAAGAGAAATTAGAAGAAATATTTCCATACTCGGAGGCGCGAAGTACAC
>JAIDIR010000148.1 GCA_029052615.1 Clostridia bacterium
AGATAGAAATCCGCACAGTCGTTTAAAATTTTTAAAACATTGTAGCGATTGCGCATCATTTCGGCTGTCTTCTGATAGTCGCCGCCCGTTTCCGGCATGGGAATTTTGGCGCGCTCGGCAAGCGATTTAACCGCTTCCATAAAGTCCAGACTGTCCAGCTCGGACACCAGGCGGATAACGTCGCCCGACTCGCCGCAACCGAAACAGTGATAGAACTGCCCCGATTCGTTTATGGCAAACGACGGAGTTTTTTCGTGGTGAAAAGGGCAGCATGCCCAATAGGTCGCGCCCCTCTTTTCCAGCGTGACGTAGCTTTGCGCCACCTCCACGATATTCACTTTTTCTTTCAGAGTTCTTAAAAACTCCTGATCAACGCCTGCCATATGATTTTCTTGCGCTTTATTTTAATTGATTTCGTCAACGAAGGTCCAGCCGCGCGGCACGAAGATGCGGTTGAAAACGTACACCGCGTACCTGTCGGTCATGGAAGATATATAGTCGCAGACGATTTGCTCCACGGGGTAATCGTCCAGAAGGCTGACGTATGTCGGCGGCAGCTCCTCGGGATGGTCCACGAAATAGTCGTACAGCGCCGAAATCATTCTTTCGGCTTTCAGCTCCTCGCCGCGCGCAAACTGTGTCAGATACACCTTTTCGAACATAAACTTGCGGAGAGCGTCGCTTGCCTCCTGCACGTCGCTGCCCAGCTCCACTTCCGCCTTGCCGAAACTGTTTTGACATACCGAGTTTACTGCGGTATTTATCCTCTCGCGCGAGGTCGAGCCGAGAACGGCGGTGATATCGCGCGGAACGTCGTCAAGCTTTAAAATGCCCGCGCGCACCGCGTCGTTAAGGTCGTGGTTTATGTATGCAATTCTGTCGGCGATATTTACGCACTTGCCTTCCAGCGTGGCGGGCTTCAAGCCCTTTTTGTGGTTCAGAATGCCGTCGCGAACTTCGAAGGTCAAGTTAAGTCCCTTGCCGTCCTTTTCCAGAACGTCGACCACCCTGACCGACTGTTCGTTGTGCTTAAAGCCGTTCGGCGCAAGCTTGTTCAATATCCTTTCGCCGCTGTGTCCGAAGGGCGTGTGCCCCAAATCGTGACCGAGCGAGATTGCCTCCGCCAAATCCTCGTTAAGAGAAAGGGCGCGGGCAAGCGAACGCGCAATCTGCGAAACGTCCAGCGTGTGCGTTAAGCGCGTTACGTAGTGGTCGCCCTCGGGTGAAAAGAAGACCTGCGTCTTGTTTTTCAGCCTTATGAACGCCTTGGAATATATTATTCTGTCGCGGTCGCGCTGGTATTCGGTGCGCATCTGACAGGGTTCTTCCTCCCTCTGCCTGCCCTTGGTTTCCCTTGACTTGGCGGCGTAAGGCGAAAGAAACTGTTCCTCCACGGCAAAAGTCTTTTCTCTTACTGACTTAAATTTTTCCATTTTCACTTATTGTATACGAAAAAAGGGCGTGTTTTCCTTTATTTTTCGCCATAATTTTAAAAATTTATTTGGCAAAGCCGCCGCCAACCGAAAGCACTTCGCCCGTGACGTAGGAATTTTCCGCAAAGAATAAGCACGCCTTTGCAACGTCCTCGCCCGTACCCAAGCGCCCCAGGGGAATCTGATTTATCAGATCCTCCATTTCCACCTCGGTAAGGTGGGAATTCATTTCGGTATCGATGACGCCGGGGGATACGCAGTTGACGCGCACGAACGACGGTGCAAGCTCCTTGGCAAGCGCCTTGGTAAACGCGATAACCGCGCCCTTGGAAGCGGAATACGCAACCTCGCAGCTCGCCCCTACCTCGCCCCAGATTGAGGCGATATTTATTATACAGCCGCCGCCCGCGCAAATCATGCTTTCGGCGGCTTCTCTGCTGCAAAGGAAGGTGCCCGTTGCGTTGACGGCGAACACCTCCTCCCAGTCGTAAACCGAAGTGTCCTGAATGACCTGCACTTTGGATATTCCCGCGTTGTTGACGAGAACGTCCACCCTGCCGTAGATGCGGAACACTTCCTTGAACATTTCCTTGACCTGCTCCTCGTCCGAGACGTCGGCGCGCATAAGGACGGGGCAATAGCCCAGCATATTGAATTCCGACTGGGTGGAAAGCGCCGCTTCCTCGTCGTGGAAATAATTCAATATAACTTCGTAGCCCTGCTGAAGAAATTCCTGCGCGACGGCTTTTCCTATGCCCTTGGTGCCGCCGGTTATAAGTACGGTCTTCATAAAATTTTTCCCTCTATAATTTTTGCCACCTCTGCGGGGGTGAGCTTATCGGTGTCTATAATAAAGTCGGCAACGCTTTCGTAAACGTGCGCGCGTGCCGCCAGAATGGTTTTGACCTTTTCTTCAAGCCCGCCCTTTAAAAGGGGGCGCGCGGTATCGCCTTCAAGCCTTTTTATAAGCGTTTCCGCCTCGGCTTTAAGATAGAAAATTTTGCCCGTCGCCTTTAAATTTTTAACGTTTTCGGCGCGCAATACGCAGCCGCCGCCCAGTGATATGACGGCGTTTTTATACTTTTTAGCGACCTCGGCGGTGACGGCGGCTTCAAGCTCCCTGAAATGCGCCTCGCCGAATTTCGCGAATATTCCGTCGATATTGCCGTAGCGCTCCACTATGATTTGGTCGGTATCGACGACGGTATAGCCGCGCGAGGAAAACTCCGCCGCAACGGTCGTCTTGCCGCAGCCCATCATTCCGCAAAGAACTATATTCACAGCTTAAAGCTCTCCGCCGCAAGAATGTAGCTGTTTTTGCCGAAACCGAGCACTACGCCCTTACACACCTCGGACAGCACCGACGTATGTCTGAATTCCTCGCGTGCGTGCACGTTGGACATATGCACCTCGACCACGGGGATTTTGATTGAAGCGATTGCGTCGCGGATTGCTATGCTGTAATGCGTGAAGGCGCCCGCGTTTAAAATTATACCGTCCGCCTTTGCGCTCTGGATAGCGGTGCAGATTTCGCCCTCTATATTGCTCTGGAAAAATTCGCACTCGTCGCCCTTGAAATGAGCCTTAATCTGCGCGTTGATTTCGTCGAGCGTTTCGCTGCCGTAAACGCCCTTTTCGCGCACGCCCGTCATATTGAGGTTGACTCCGTTTATAAACAAGAATTTCATTTTACCACTTCCTTTAAGTACTTTTTAAAGAGGTCCGCGGCAAGCGTTGCCGACGGCGTGAGATTGAAATAATAGCAATCCGAATAATACGCCTGATAGAAGAGCATCGCCCTGCCGTTTATTATTTTTTTGCCCAGACTTTCGGCTATGCGCAAAAACTCGCTCTTTTCGGGAACGTAACTG
>JAIDIR010000149.1 GCA_029052615.1 Clostridia bacterium
GTAAAGGGTATAGGACAAATTCTTTCAAGCACTGAAAATTTTTTGCGGCGGAATTTTGTCAAGAGGGTTGAAAAATTATAAAAGCCCGCCCTTTACGCCCAATAACGAAACGTAAGATTTTTTGCGGTGAAAAGATATATACGCATAATCGCCAAACACGTGAAATAAAAAATCAAGGAGTAAGTATTTTAATGAATTTACCCGTTCACAGGTATGGCAAAACCGAAAGAAGAAAGTTCGGCAAAATCAACGAAGTCATAGACATTCCCGACCTCGTTGAAATTCAGAAGTCGAGCTATCAGACTTTCATCGACGAAGGTATAGGAGAGGTATTCGAGGACTTTTCTCCCATAACCGACTATTCCGACCACTTCGAGTTGTATTTCCTCGACCACTGGTTCGACGACAAGCCCAAGTATGACGAAAAGGAGTGCCGCAACCGCGACGCAACATACGCGCTTCCTCTGCACGTTAAAGTCAGGCTGGTCAACAAGGTCAAGGACGAGGTCATAGACCAGGACGTCTTTATGGGCGAATTCCCCTTAATGACCGACAGCGGCTCGTTCATCATCAACGGTGCGGAGCGCGTTATCGTTTCCCAGCTCGTCCGTTCGCCCGGCTCCTACAACGCAATGGAGAGGGACAAGACCGGCAAGGAAATGTTCGGCACTACGGTTATCCCCAACCGCGGCGCGTGGCTGGAATTCGAGCAGGACGCACAGGGCGTTCAGTGGGTGCACGTCGACAGAAAGCGTAAAATCTGTTCGACCGTGCTTTTAAGAGCGCTCGGCTTCGGTTCCGACAGGGCTATTTTAGACCTGTTCGCAGACGACAAGATGATAGAAAACACCATCGCAAAGGACGCAACCAAGTCCGAGAGCGACGGTCTTATCGAGCTTTACAGAAGGCTCCGTCCCGGCGAAGTGCCCACCGAGGCTTCGGTAAGGCAGCACCTCAACAACCTGTTCTTCGACCAGAGGCGTTACGACGTCGTTAAGGTCGGCAGATACAAGTTCAACAAAAAGCTCAACCTTTCGTACCGTTTACAGGGCTGCAAGCTTGCAGACGACGTGTTCAACCCCGAGACGGGCGAAATGCTTGCAAAGGCGGGCGAAATAGTTACCGAGAGCAAGGCGGTTGAAATTCAGGACTGCGGCGTGAACGAAGTGTTCGTTCTGGTCAACGACCGCGAGCAGGGCGAAATCAAGCACAAGATTATCGCAAACAACACCGTAAACTGGAAGGCGCTTTCGGACAAGAACCCCAAGATTTACGGGCTTCTTCCCACGGTATACTATCCCAACTTCTCGTTCATGAAGCAGATTGCCGAAGAGTGCAAGACCGCTCACTGCGAGGAAGTCGCAAACAAATACCTCGACAAAATCAACGCGCTTTACTACACCGTTGAAATAGAGGAGACCGAGGACGAAAAGCCCGAGGAAAAGAAAAACCGCGAAAAGCGCAGAGAGCAGCGCGTTCGCTTCGTAGAAGCCTGCAAGCTGTTTGCCCACCTTCTGGAAAGCGGCAAGGAAGTTCTGGACGCGGAAGAAAAGAAGACAATCAAGCCCATTATCGAAAAGCTCAACCACAAGCACATCACGGTTGACGATATCGTGGCGGCGATTTCTTCCAACATAGATTTGCAGTACGGCATAGGCACCATAGACAATATCGACCACCTGGGCAACCGCCGCGTGCGTTCGGTAGGCGAGCTGCTTACTAACCAGCTTCGCATAGGTATATCCCGTCTGGAAAAGCTCATCAAGGAGAGAATGGCAACGCAGGACGCAATGGAGGTAACCCCTTCCGGACTTGTCAACGTGCGCCCCGTTTCTGCGGTTATCCGCGAATTCTTCGGCTCCTCGCAGCTTTCCCAGTTCATGGACCAGACCAACCCCGCCGCAGAACTGACGCACAAGCGTAAGCTTTCCGCATTGGGCCCCGGCGGTCTGAACCGTGACCGCGCAACCTTCGAAGTCCGCGACGTTCACCACTCGCACTACGGCAGACTGTGTCCCATAGAGACCCCCGAAGGTCAGAACATAGGTCTTATTTCCTCGCTTGCAACCTTCTCCAAGGTAAACGAGTACGGCTTTATTATGTCGCCGTACAGAAAGGTTATCAAGGACGCGAACGGCGTTGCTACGGTAACCGACCACGTCGATTACCTCACCGCAGACGAGGAGGATAAATACGTAGTCGCGCAGGCGAACGAGCCGCTCGACGAAAACAACCACTTCGTAAACACGCACGTAGGCTGCCGTCATCAGGATTTGATTACGCAGCTCACGCCCGACAAGATGGACTATATGGACGTCAGCCCCAAACAGCTCGTTTCGGTTGCTACGGCGCTTATTCCCTTCCTTGAAAACGACGATACCAACCGTGCGTTGATGGGCTCGAACATGCAGCGTCAGGCAGTTCCCCTTATGAAAACCGAAAGCGCTATCGTTGCAACGGGTATCGAGGCGGCGATTGCACGCGACTCGGGCGTTATAGTACGCGCAAAGGAAGCGGGCGTGGTAGTAGGCTGTGCTTCCGACTTGATTAAAATACGCGAGGACAGCGGTCTGGTTACCGAATACAAGCTGAAGAAATTCGAGCGTTCCAACCAGAACACCTGCCTCAACCAGCGTCCCATCGTCAACACGGGTGACCGCGTTGAAAAGGACGAAATAATCGCCGACGGTCCTTCGACCAACAACGGTGAACTCGCACTCGGCAAGAACATTCTTATAGGTTATATGGAATGGGAAGGCTACAACTACGAGGACGCTATCCTCATTTCCGAAAAGATAGTTCAGGACGACGTCTTTACCTCTATTCATATAGAGGAGCACGAGACCGAGGCGCGCGACACCAAGCTGGGCGAGGAGGAAATCACCCGTGATATTCCCAACGTCGGCGAGGACGCTTTAAAAGACCTTGACGAAAACGGTATCGTACGTATCGGCGCAGAGGTTCAGCCCGGCGATATTCTGGTAGGTAAGGTTACCCCCAAGGGCGAAACCGAGCTTACCCCCGAGGAAAGATTGCTGCGCGCAATCTTCGGCGAGAAGGCGAGAGAGGTAAGAGATACTTCCCTTAAAGTTCCCCACGGCGAGGGCGGTATAGTCGTTGACGTAAAGGTGTTCACCAGAGAGAACAAGGACGAGCTTTCGCCCGGCGTTTCCAAATTGGTGCGCGTATATATCGCGCAGAAGCGTAAAGTACAGGTCGGCGACAAGATGGCGGGACGTCACGGTAACAAGGGCGTTATTTCCCGCGTACTGCCTCAGGCGGATATGCCTTTCCTTGCGGACGGCAC
>JAIDIR010000015.1 GCA_029052615.1 Clostridia bacterium
ACATTATGCTTAAAAACGACTGCCCCTCAATCGCCGTTTTGAACGTTTCAACGGTTATGCCGGGAACGGGAATATAACAGCCGATTCGGAAAATGACCAGAAGCAAAAGCGTAAGCCATATCTTCTTGCGTATTTCCTTATTCTTAAAACAATTTTTTATTGTTTCAAACATTTAAAACCTCTCAATTTTAATTCGGAATTATCATTCAGTAATTCAGAACTAACCAAAGGTTTAATCAGTTACGAGCAAGACAAGGAGCGGAAGCACAGACCCGACGGGAGTGTACACAGAAGTACATGACCGAGGGCGAGCATTTCGCGACACCGTATTGCGAAGTAAATAATTAAACCGTCTCTGCCTTGCCGCCGGCTTTCTCGATAGCTGCTTTCGCACTCTCGGAGAATTTTGCCGCCTTAACGGTCAAAGCAACCTTTACTTCGCCCTTGCCCAGCACCTTAAGACCGCCGTTGTTCTTGACGATTTTGGTAAGGCTGTTCGCTACTACGTAGTCGTAATCCACTACCGTGCCTGCGGGAACCGAAGCAAGCTGAGAGAGATTGATGATGAGATAACTGGTCGCCCACTTGTTGTGGAAGCCTCTCTTGGGTATTCTTCTGTGAAGGGGCATCTGACCGCCTTCAAAGCCGGGACGAACGCCGCCGCCCGAACGGGCCCATTGACCCTTGTGACCCTTACCCGAGGTCTTGCCCTTGCCCGAGCCGATACCTCTGCCTAATCTCTTGGGAGAAGTGGTCGCGCCCTCTGCGGGCTGTAATGTATCTATTCTCATGGTTTCTTCTCCTTATACCTCTTCTACCTTTAAAAGGTGCTTAACCTTTTCAATCTGTCCCAGATTTGCGGGAGTGCTCTCCAAGGTCTTGCTCTGACGGATTTTCTTAAGTCCCAACGCGGCAACCGTAGCCTTTACGGACTCGGTAGCGTTGGAAGCGCTTTTAATTAACGTAATCTTAACCATAATTTCCTCCGCTTAGCCCAAAATTTCCTCTACGCTCTTGCCTCTTGCGGCAGCAACCTCTTCGGGAGCTTTAAGCGCAACCAGACCCGCAACGGCTGCCTTTACGCAGTTGATGGGGTTGTTAGTGCCGTGCGACTTGGTACGAATATCCTTGACGCCTGCGGCTTCCATAACCGCACGGACGGGACCGCCCGCGATAACGCCGGTACCGGTTGCGGCGGGCATCATGAGGACGGAACCTCTGCCGAATACGCCGATTACGCCGTGTGGAATAGAAGTGCCCTTAAGATTGACCTTGGTCATATTCTTCTTAGCCTGAGCGGTTGCCTTTTCGATAGCTTCGGGAACTTCCTTGGATTTACCCATACCGTAGCCTACCGAGCCGTTGCCGTCGCCGACTACCACCAACGCCGCAAAGCGCATATTTCTGCCGCCTTTAACGGTCTTGGTAACTCTGTTGACCTGGATAAGCTTCTTGATGAAGCCGTCGTCCTCTTCCCTCTTTCTGGGTCTGTCGTTTCTTCTTGCGGATTTTTCTTTCTTTTCTTCCATGACCATACTCTCCTTAGAAATTAAGTCCGGCTTCTCTTGCGCCGTCGGCTACAGCCTGTACCCTGCCCGTATAGAGGTAACCGCCTCTGTCGAACACGACTGCCTTTACGCCCTTTTTAAGTGCGCGCTCCGCAACCTTTTTGCCTACTAACTTTGCCGCGTCGGTCTTGGTCATATCCTTGATGGCGCCCTTGACTTCCTTTTCCATGGTGGAAGCCGAGCACAGGGTTACGCCCTTAACATCGTCGATAACCTGCACGTAGATGTGGTTGAGAGAGCGGTAAACGCTCAGTCTGGGTGTTTCTGCCGTGCCGTTAATCTTTTTTCTGACTCTCGTATGGCGGCGAAGTCTTTCCTGATTTTTGTCGATTTTCTTAATCATGATATCTCCTTATTTAGAGCAATCAACCGCAACGTGCGGTATATCCTTCGGATAAAGGCGGTGATAAACCTTTTAAAATACCCGAAATTACTTCTTGCCCTTACCTCCCGTCTTGCCTTCCTTACGCTCGATAACTTCGTCCTTGTAGGCGATACCGTAGCCGTGGTAAGGTTCGGGTTCTCTTATGGTTCTGATGTTTGCCGCGGTCTGACCAACCAGCGTCTTGTCGATACCCGCAACTACGATTTCGTTGGGGGTAGGGCATGTGATGGTCACGCCCGCAGGCTCTTCGAATTCAACGGGGTGCGAAAAGCCGACGTTGAGCACCAGCTTCTTACCCTGTTTTGCAACCTTCCAGCCGACGCCGTTTACGGTAAGGCTCTTGGAATAGCCCTCCGAAACGCCTACGACCATGTTGTGAAGGAGCGCGCGGTACAGACCGTGCTTTGCGTCAAGCGCGGGGGATTCGTGTCCCTTTTCAACCAGCGCGTGCGTTCCTTCTACCTTTACTATAATATCGCCGTCGATCTTCTGCGTGAGCGTGCCCTTGCCGCCTTTAACGGTTACGACGCCGTCCGCAAACGAAACGGTTACGCCCGCGGGAATTGCAACGGGCATTTTACCTATTCTTGACATACTGCGTATACCTCCTTACCAGATGTAGCAGAGCACTTCGCCGCCTACGTTGGCTGCCTTGGCTTGCTTATCTGTCATAACGCCCTTATTGGTCGAGATGATGGCGATACCCAGTCCGTCCATAACCTTGGGCATATTTTCAACGTTTGCATAAACTCTCAGACCGGGTCTGGAAACTCTCTGCAATGCGTTGATAACCGACTTCTTCTTGCCGACGTACTTTAAGGTAAGCACGAGTTTACCGGAATAACCGTCCTCTACGAGCTTTACGTCGGATACGTAACCTTCTTTTAACATGATGTCGGCGATTGCCTTTTTCATGTTGGAGGAAGGAATTTCTACAGTTTCTTTGTTAACCGCAAGCGCGTTTCTTACGCGCGTGAGCATATCTGCTATGGGATCTGTCATTTTGTCTTTCCTCCTTTATTACCAGCTCGACTTCTTCACGCCGGGAATTTCACCCTTATAAGCAAGGTTTCTGAAACAGATACGGCACACACCGTACTTACGGAGAACCGCGTGGGGTCTGCCGCAGATGGAGCATCTCGTATAAGCTCTGGTTTTATACTTAGCAGGCTTCTGCTGCTTGTTTATCATTGACTTTTTTGCCATATTTCTTCTCCTTACTTCTTGAAGGGCAAACCAAGCGCCCTTAAAAGCTCTCTTGCTTCTTCGTCGGTCTTAGCCGTGGTGACGATGCAGATATCCATACCTCTGATCTTCTCGACCTGGTCGTACTGGATTTCGGGGAACATAAGCTGTTCCTTAACACCCATACAGTAGTTGCCCTTGCCGTCGAAGCTGTCTGCGGGCACGCCGCGGAAGTCGCGGACGCGGGGCAGCGCTATGGACACGAACTTGTCGTAGAACTCGTACATTCTGTCGCCGCGCAGCGTTACCTTGATGCCGACGTTCATTCCCTCTCTTACCTTGAAGTTCGCAACCGATTTGCGCGCCTTGGTAAGTATGGGCTGCTGTCCGCTTATCAGCTTGATTTCGTTTACAGCCGCCTGAATGGACTTCGCGTTGTCCTTTATGTCGCCTAAGCCGGAGCTTATGATAATCTTTTCGAGCTTGGGCACCTGCATAGGATTCTTGTAGCCGAATTTCTTAGTCAATGCGGGCACGACTTCTTCGGCGTATTGCTGAGCAATTCTGCTCTTGTATACTTTCTGAGCCTCTTTCTTAGCCATTTTCCGTATTCTCCTTATTCAGCCTTATCTTCTGCGGGCGTTTCCGTTGCCGCCTCTTCCGCCTTAGCCGCACGCTTTCTGGTACGCTTTTTGGGAGCTTCCTTAACGTCGGCAGCCTTGCCTTTGCCCTTGCCTGCGTAAGCCTTATCAAGTACGGCGCCGCACTTAGCGCAAACTCTTACTTTCTTACCGCCTTCCACGGAATGTCTTACTCTTACGCCCTTGCCGCAAGAATCGCAAACTACCATAACGTTGGAAACGTCGATGGGAAGTTCGATTGCGACCTGCTGGGAAGTTTCGTTCGCCTTTCTGGCTTTTCTCGCCTTCTTGTGAACGTTTATGTCTTCAACCGTGACCGTTCCGTTCTTGGGAGAAGTGGCTATTACCTTGCCCTGCTTGCCCTTGTCGCCACCGTCTTTCTGGGGACGACCGACAATAACAACTACTGTATCGTTTAATTTTACGTTCATTGCTTTTCTCCTTAATTACAGAACTTCGGGTGCGAGGGAGATAATCTTCATATAGTTCTTCTCTCTCAATTCTCTTGCAATCGGTCCGAAGATACGCGTGCCCTTGGGCTCGTTGTTGTTGCCAAGGATAACCGCCGCGTTATCGTCGAATCTGATGTAGGTGCCGTCGTTGCGCCTGACTCCCTGCTTGCTTCTTGCTATAACGGCTTTAACCACTTCGCCCTTCTTGACCGCGCCGCCGGGGGTTGCGGTCTTGACCGAGCATATGATTACGTCGCCGATGTTGCCCGTCTTTCTGAAAGAACCGCCGAGCACCTTTATACACATAAGCTCCTTTGCGCCGCTGTTGTCTGCGGCCTTGAGCCTCGTCTGAGGTTGTATCATATAAATTCTCCTTAATCTATGTTTAACTTACAACTCGTTTTTTACCGTTCAGAGGGTGAAGCGGCAACTACTTGCCCTTACCGAGTTACTTCACCTTGCCGTTTCAGTAATTTTAAATTACTTAGCCTTTTCGATGATTTCGGCAACTCTCCAGTTCTTGTCCTTGGAAAGCTTCCTCGTCTCTACTATTCTCACCTTGTCGCCGATGCCGCACTCGTTCTTCTCGTCGTGCGCCTTGAACTTGGTGGTCTTGGTTATAGTCTTTTTGTAGAGGGGGTGCTTGCTCTTTTCGGTGATGGCTACGACTACCGTCTTGTCCATCTTGTCGGAAACTACCAGCCCTACTCTTTCCTTTCTTAAAGTCGTCCTTACTTCCATAACCTTTCTCCTTAACCCTTAATCTGCCTTGCGCGGATAACGGTGTTCACTCTTGCGATATCCTTTTTAACCAGGTTTATCTGCAAGGGGTTTTCAAGCTGACCGCTTGCGTGGCGGAAACGTAAATTGAAAAGCTCCGTTTTTAATTCGGACAGCTTTGCGCTAAGTTCTGCGTCGCTTAAATTCTTAATTTCCTTAGCCTTCATTAGCTTCACCGCCTTCTAAATCTTCTTTTCTTACAAACTTGCACTTAACGGGCAGCTTGTGGGACGCAAGACGCATAGCCTCTCTGGCTACGTCCTCGGGAACGCCCGCCATCTCGAACATTACTCTGTCGGGCTTGACGATAGCTACCCAGTATTCAACCGAACCTTTACCGGAACCCATACGGGATTCGGCGGGGTGCTTGGTTATGGGCTTGTGGGGGAATATATCAATCCAGACCTGACCGCCGCGCTTGATAAATCTCGTCATAGCGATACGCGCCGCCTCTATCTGGTTGGAAGTAATTCTTCCGCCCTCTTCCGCTACCAGACCGTACTGTCCGTAAGCGACCTTATTGCCCTTATGCGCTCTGCCGCGAATCTTGCCGCGGTGCTGCATTCTTCTTTTTACTCTCTTGGGAATTAACATTTTACTCTTCGCCTCCGTCTGAGATTATCAGCTTCTTGGAACCCGTAAGCACTTCGCCCTTGTATATCCAGCACTTTACGCCGAGTACGCCGAAGGTGGTGTGCGCTTCCGCAAAACCGTAATCTATATTCGCCCTCAAAGTCTGAAGGGGAATAGAGCCGTCGTGATAGCTTTCGCTGCCCGCAATCTCTCTGCCGTCCAGACGTCCGCTTACGGTGATTTTAACACCCTTGACGCCCGTCTTGGTAACCTTGGAAAGCTGCTGTTTGATAGCTCTTCTGTAAGATACGCGCTTTTCGAGCTGGGAAGCAACCGCCTCCGCAACCAGCTGCGCGTCCTGGTCGATTTTTTCAACCTTAATGACGTTGATTATAATTATCTTGCCGTCGGTGAGCTTGGCGAGGTCCTTCTTAATAACCTCGATTTCCGCGCCCGCCTTGCCGATAAGCACGCCGGGACGACCGGTGTGGATGGTAACTTCCACCTTGTTTGCCGCCCTTACGATGCAGATCTTGCTTATTGCCGCGTCGAAGTACTTCTTCTTGATGAAGGTACGGATGACGTTATCTTCTTTAAGCTGTTTGCCGAAGTCCTTCTTTTCGGCGTACCACTGGGTGTCCCAGCTCTTTATGACGCCTACTCTCAAACCGTGAGGATTAACTTTCTGTCCCATACTTCACTCTCCTTAAATCTTCTTCGCGTCGAGCACGACGGTGATGTGGCTGGTTCTCTTTAAGATTGCGTGTCCGCGTCCCTTGGATACGGGCTGCATTCTCTTTAAGTGGGGACCGCCGTTCGCATAAGCTTCCGCGACGATGAGGTCGCTTCTGTCCATGCCCTGGTTGTGCTCTGCGTTAGCCGCCGCGGAAAGAAGAACCTTCTTTACTTCCTCGCTGCCGCCTTTATTGCAGTAGGAAAGGATAGCCGAAGCCTCCTCCACGCTCTTGCCCCTGATAAGCGCGAGAACGGTTCTCACCTTGTAGGGGGAAATTCTGACGTATTTTGCCGTTGCGTAAGGACGCTTATCCTTAGTTGCGGCAATCTTTTCTACTTTTTTCTTCATATTGCTTGCCATAACTTTAAACTCTCCTTACTTCTTCGTCGTCTTAGCCGCGTGACCCTTGAAGGTTCTGGTGGGAGCAAACTCGCCGAGCTTGCAGCCTACCATATCTTCGGTGATATACACGGGGACGTGCTTTCTTCCGTCGTAAACGGCTATCGTATGTCCGACCATCTGGGGGAATATGGTGGTTGCTCTGGACCAGGTCTTAACAACTTTCTTTTCGCCCGCAGCGTTCATTGCTTCTATTCTTGCCATAAGCCTTTCTTCGACGTAAGGCCCTTTCTTAACGCTTCTTGACATTTACCTATTCCTCCTTTAATTGATTCTCTTTAAGATATATTTGGAAGAAGTGTTCTTCTTCTTTCTGGTCTTATAACCGAGCGCAGGCTTGCCCCAAGGGGTCATAGGACCTGCATGTCCGACGGGGCACTTGCCCTCGCCGCCGCCGTGAGGGTGGTCGTTGGGGTTCATGACGGAACCTCTTACGGTAGGTCTGGTGCCGAGGTATCTCGTCTTGCCCGCCTTGCCGAGGTGAACTATTTCGTGCTCGAGGTTGCCGACCTGTCCGATGGTCGCCCTGCACTTTAAAGAGATAAGGCGCATTTCGCCGGAAGGCATCTTGATGGTCGCGTAAGCGCCCTCTTTTGCCATAATCTGTGCGGAAATGCCGGCAGCTCTTGCAATCTGCGCGCCGCGTCCGGGCTGCATTTCGATTGCGTGAACCACGGTACCTACGGGGATATCCGCAAGCGCGAGCGCGTTGCCCGCCTTGATGTCCGCGGTGGGACCGGAGATAACCGTGTCGCCTACGTTGAGTCCGACGGGTGCGAGGATATATCTCTTTTCACCGTCCGTATAGGCAAGGAGCGCGATGTTAGCCGACCTGTTGGGATCGTACTGAATCGAGGTAACCTTTGCGGGTATGCCGTCCTTATTTCTCTTGAAGTCGATAACTCTGTACTTTATCCTGTTGCCGCCGCCGATGTGACGAACGGTAATTCTACCCGTATTGTTTCTGCCGCCCGTCTTTCTCTTGTCGTGGAGTAGGCTTCTTTCGGGCTTATCGCCGCTGAGCTCCTCTCTTGCAAGAACGGTCATGAAACGGCGCGAAGGGGAAGTGGGTTTAAATCTCTTGATTGCCATTTTTCATTCCTCCATTAGGACAGCGAGTCGAAGAACTCGATCGTCTTCGAATCGGCTTTAAGCTGAACGATAGCCTTCTTGTAATCGGGAGTGTAGCCCTCGTTCCTGCCCATTCTTTTGAGCTTGCCCTTGCAGTTTACGGTGTTCACGTTTGCAACCTGAACGCCGAACAGCTTTTCTACGGCGAGCTTGATTTCGGTCTTGTTTGCCGACTTAGCAACGATGAACGTATACTTCTTGTCGGCTATTCCGTCGTATCCCTTTTCGGTGAGAAGGGGTTTTATAATGATGTCCTGTGCTAACATTATTCTCCGTAAGCCTCCTCTATCTTCTTGACGGCAGCCTTGGTAAGAACTACCTTTGCGTTGGCTACCACTTCGTATACGGATATCTGCTCTACGGGCAGGGTGGAAAGATTTTCAAGGTTTCTTGCCGCAAGAATAACCTTCTCGTCCGCCGTATCCATATATACTATAGAGCTCTTGTCGAGCTTGAGCGCCTTCTGGAACGCCGCCATCTCCCTGGTCTTGCCTTCCTTAACCGCGAGATTGTCGATTACGACCACTTCGCCGTCGGCAACCTTCTTGGAGAGCGCCGAGATGAGCGCGGCAACCTTTGCCTTCTTGTTCATATCCTTGGAGAAGTCGCGGCTCTTGGGTGCGAATACTACGCCGCCCTTAATCCACTGGGGTGCCCTTATGGAACCCTGGCGGGCGTTACCCGTGCCCTTCTGTCTCCAGGGCTTTCTGCCGCCGCCCCTTACTTCCGTACGGGTGAGGGTGGACTTGGTTCCCTGTCTGTCGTTGGCAAGTCTGGTTACGACTGCCTGGTGAATAAGTTCTTCTCTGTATTCGGCGCCGAAAACCTTGTCGCTGAGCTTGAGCGTACCCGCTTCCGTGCCGTCCATCTTGTATACTTTAATGCTGGGCATTTCTCTCGTCCTCCTTATTTAACGGTATCGTTAATGGTAACGATGCTTCCGTCAGGTCCGGGAACAGAACCCTTTACCAAGATGCAGTTTCTCTCTACATCTACTCTGACGATTTCGAGGTTCTGAACGGTTACGTTGTCGCAGCCGTACTGACCCGCGAGGTGCTTGTTCTTGAATACTCTCGAAGGCGAGCTGTTCGCACCCATAGAGCCGGGCTCTCTGTGTACGGGGCCTACGCCGTGGGTTTCCTTCAGACGGTGCTGGTTCCATCTCTTGATGACGCCGGAATATCCGTGACCCTTGCTTACGCCGTGAGCGTCAACTCTGTCGCCCGCCGCAAACACGTCCGCCTTAACCTCCGCGCCTACGGTGTAGGAAGAAAGGTCGTCGAGTCTGAATTCCTTGAGCACCTTGCAGGGCTTAACGCCTGCCTTCTTGAACTGACCGAGTTCGGGCTTGGTAAGCGCCTTTTCGGTAGTTTCACCAAAACCGAGCTTCAAAGCGGAATAGCCGTCTTTTTCCACAGTTTTGATTTGTATTACGGGACAGGGACCTGCCTGCAATACCGTGACGGGGATTACCTTCCCCTCCGCCGTAAATATCTGAGTCATTCCTTCTTTACGGCAGATGATTGCTTTATTCATTGATAAAGTTCCTCCGATAAAATTTTTTATTTTTCAGATACCGCGTTCCGCCGTCCCGCCGTTGCCGTCGTCCGCTTCCCGTTGGGTATCTATATTGGCTGAATTGATTACAGTTTGATTTTGATGTCTACGCCCGCAGGAAGGTGAACGGTGTCCAGAAGCTTCGCGTTGGGGGTGTAGATGTCGATAATTCTCTTATAAGTTCTCTGCTCGAACTGTTCGCGGCTGTCCTTGTACTTGTGGGGGCAACGCAAAATGGTGATAACCTCCCTTTCGGTGGGAAGGGGAATGGGTCCCGAAATTTTAGCGCCGCTCTTCTTCATCGTTTCTACGATGCGGGATGCCGCAAGGTCAACGAGCTCGTGATCGTAAGCCGCAAGTTTGATTCTGATTTTCTGTCCTGCCATGGTTTTCTCCTTTTATACTAACGAA
>JAIDIR010000150.1 GCA_029052615.1 Clostridia bacterium
GGTAAGCTCCTTCGCCCAGGGCACGGGAGCAAGGCTTTCCGCCGCCAGATTGTAATAACTAAATCTTGCCGTCTTGTCGCGGTAGGTGTCGTTCCACTTGTCGAAGAGCAGGGGCGAGATATGGTTTTCAAGCTTGCAGTCTATAAAGTCGCACTTGCCGAAGTCGCGCCAGGGACGCGCAAGGTACACGCCCGCAGGCTCCGCGCCTCCGTTCCTGAATATGCAGTGATGAAAAAGGTATCCGTATTCCTGTCTGAGCGAGTGGGAGGGGGCGGCTACGAAGCCGAGCTTGCGCTTGTCGTTCAACGATATAAGCTCGCAGTTTTCAAACAACGCCTGCGCTCCGCCGAAAATAAAGTCAACGGTGCCGGAAATAGCGCAGTTTTCATAATATTGAAAGGAATTGCCTTCCAAATAAAGCTGGTCGCGGGGAATAAATCCGTCGTAATAAGTCTTATCTTCGGTCAGTCCCGCATAGCGTATAACGAGGTCGTCGGGGAAGGGCGCGGTGAACAGCGTGTCCTGCGTGGACTTAATATTTACGTTCCGCGCGTGAAACAGCTTGGCGTTGACCGACAGCGCGACGCACTGCCCCACCAGCTCGGGCGAGGTATTCGTATTGGCTATCGTAAGGTTTTCAATCACGACCCTTTCACCCGTTACACACACGGTGAAAGTGCGGAAGGTATTGTACTCCCGTCCGTCGGCGTGCGCCTTTTTCGCGTAATCGCCGTAGCGGATAATAGTTGTTTCACGCTCCTCACCGATAAGCTTTACGTCGTCTGCGGCAATTATAAGCTTGCAGTCGTATACGCCTTTTTTAAGGTAAATAGTGGTAGGTTGACTGATTTCAGCCAAAATAGACTGCAAATCGTCGCCGGGCGCAACGCGGATTATTTTCATATTTTCCGTCTCCTTTTAACGGGTATATTGTATCACAATTTTTTTTGTGAAACAATTAAAAAAAGTATTGATTTTTATATTTGCCCGTGTTATAATGATTAAGCTAAATGTGATAA
>JAIDIR010000151.1 GCA_029052615.1 Clostridia bacterium
ATGAAAGACGGCGTCATCACTGACGAAAACAGAATTATAGGCGCGCTGCCCACCATTAAATATCTTTTGGACGCGGGCGCGAAGGTTACGCTCTGCTCGCACATGGGCAAGCCCCATTCCATTTTCTCGGCGGAAGTCAAGCTGAACAAAAAGGATAAGAAAAAGGTAGAGGCGGGCGAAACCACCGAGGAAGCTATCATAGAAAAGGCGAAGAAGGACGAGCCCAAAAAGCTCACCCTTGCACCCGTCGCAAAGAGGCTTGCAGAGCTTACCGGCGGCAAAGTGGTATTCGCAACCGACGTAATCGGACCCGACGCCAAGGCTAAGCGCGACGCGCTGAAGGACGGCGAGGCGGTTTTAATCGAAAACCTGCGCTTCCACTGGGAAGAGGAGAAGAAGGACGAGGAGTTCTGTAAGGCGCTTGCTTACGACGCGGAAATTTACGTGAACGACGCGTTCGGCACGGCTCACCGCTCGCACGCTTCCACCGCGGCAATCGTCGAATACGGCATAATAAAGACCGCCGTTTGCGGCTTCCTTATCGAAAAGGAGCTTTCGGTTATGGCGGCTACGCTTGAAAATCCCCAAAGACCTTTCGTCGCAATTTTGGGCGGCGCGAAGGTTGCGGACAAGCTGAACGTTATTTCCAACCTTCTGGAAAAGTGCGACACGCTGATTATCGGCGGCGGCATGGCTTACACCTTCCTTAAGGCGAAGGGCTACGAAATCGGCACCTCGCTTCTGGACGAGGAAAAGCTTGACTACTGCAAGGAGATGATGGCAAAGGCGGAGAAGGCTGGCAAGAAGCTGCTTCTTCCCGTGGACACGGTTGTAACCAAGTCATTCCCTGACCCCATCGACGCGCCCGTGGACGTTACCACGGTTGACAGCGACAAGATACCCGCGGATATGATGGGTATGGATATCGGCGAAAAGACCAGAAAGCTTTATGCAGACGCAGTTGCAGGCGCTAAGTCGGTGGTATGGAACGGACCTATGGGCGTGTTTGAAAATCCCACTCTTGCAAAGGGCACCATTGCGGTTGCAAAGGCTCTGGCGGACGTTTACGGCAAGTGCACGACCATTATCGGCGGCGGCGACAGTGCGGCGGCGGTTCAGCAGCTTGGCTTTGCGGACAAGATGAGCCACATCTCGACGGGCGGCGGCGCGTCGCTTGAACTGTTCGAAGGCAAAGTGCTTCCCGGTATCGCTTGCCTTAACGACAAGTAAGCCGAAAGGGAGATATAATATGATAAGGAAACCTTTTATTGCAGGCAACTGGAAAATGAATATGACCGCGGAGAGCGGCGCGAAGCTTATTAAGGAGCTGGCGCCCCTGGTGGCAAACGCAAACTGCGACGTGGCGCTGTGCGTGCCCGCCATACTTATTCCCGCAATGACGGAGGCGGCTAAGGGCACCAACATTGCCATTGGCGCGGAAAACGTTCACTGGGCGGAAAGCGGTGCGTACACGGGTGAAATATCGTGCGCGCAGCTTAAAGAGTACGGCGTGAAGTACGCCATAATCGGTCATAGCGAACGCCGCCAGTACTTCGGCGAAACCGACGAGGGCGTTAATAAGCGCACTCTTGCCGCGCTTGCAAACGGCATAACGCCTATCGTGTGCGTGGGCGAAACGCTTGCGGAGCGCGAGGGCGGCGTTACCGAAAAGGTGCTGGATAAGCAGCTTGCCGACGGCTTGAAGGGAGTTGAGGACGTTGCAAAGGTGGTAATTGCTTACGAACCCGTTTGGGCGAGTGGCACGGGCAGGACGGCAACCGATGCTCAGGCGCAGGAAACCATTGCGTATATCCGCAAAAAGATTGGTCAGCTTTTCTGCCCCAAGTGTGCGGAAAAGGTGATAATTCAGTACGGCGGAAGTATGAATGCGGGCAACTGCAAGGGGCTTATGGCTCAGCCCGATATCGACGGCGGACTGATTGGCGGCGCTTCGTTGAAGCTTGATTTTGCCACGATTGTGAATTTTGATAAATAAAAGTAAGCCCCGCGCGGTCCGCGCGGGGCTTTTTTTTGCCTTTCCACCACAACATATTGTGTTTTATGTAAAATTTAGCACTATTTTAAAAAATTTTGACGAAAACTATTGAAATTCTCATTTACTTGTGATATAATCCATACACTAAAAGAAGAATTCATTGTGAGGAAACTTATATGAAGATGTTTAAAATGACGACTGGGGGGGGGCAAGCACTTTTAAGAAGTAAGCAAGGTGCCGTTAAGCGCGCGTTGCTTTATAT
>JAIDIR010000152.1 GCA_029052615.1 Clostridia bacterium
CGATAGTCAAACGCTATCTGAACAAAGGCGTGGAGTACGACGACCTGTTTCAGCTTGCAAGCATGGGCTTGCTTAAAGCCATCAACGGCTTTGACGAAAGCTTCGGGGTGCGTTTTTCAACCTACGCCGTGCCCATGATTTCGGGCGAGATTAAGCGCTTTATGCGCGACGACGGCAGCATAAAGGTATCGCGCGCAATCAAGGCGACCGCCAAGGAAATAAACAAATTCGTAGAGGAATATTCGGTTGCCCACGGCGCGCAGCCGACCGTCAAAATCATTTCCGAGCATTTTCAGATGCCGCAGTCCGAAGTGGTGTTCACTATGGGCAGCACGCATATGCCCGTGTCAATCTACGCGCAGAGCGACTACAAGGACGAAAAGTCGCAATACCTTTTGGACCGCCTGCCCGTGGAGGACAAGCAGGAGGAAATGCTGGACGTTATGGAGCTGCGCTCGGCAATTTCCACGCTACCCGAAAGGGATAAAAAGATAATAATGCTGCGCTATTTCCGCGATATGACGCAGGCGGAGGTTGCGGCAATGATGGGCGTTTCGCAGGTGCAGGTGTCGCGCATCGAAAACAAAATAATGCAGACTTTCCGAAGTAAACTAACGGGCTGACGGCGTGTCGCCGTAGCCAAGTCCTTTAAATGCTTGACTGATACACCGACTGTGTTTCAGCAAAACTGCCGCCCGCGCAAAACTTGCGCGGGCGGCTTTTAATTTACGCTTTACTTTTTTTCAATCGTAATATATAATTAACGTATGCTTAATCAAACAAACGTCAACTACGGAAAAGTGCGCTCGCAAATCCGCGAGCTTTTCGAATACGGCAAAAAGCGCAAGGCGGAAATAGGGGAGGAAAACGTTTACGATTTTTCCCTCGGCAATCCGTCTGTTCCCGCGCCCGAGGCTGTGCGGAAAAACCTCATAAAGCTTATCGAAGAGAGCGACCCGGTTTTTCTTCACGGCTACACCTCGGCGCAGGGCGACTATTCGGTGCGCAAGGCGGTTGCGGACGACCTGAATAACCGTTTTGCAACCAAGCTCAACCCCGACTGCATATATATGA
>JAIDIR010000153.1 GCA_029052615.1 Clostridia bacterium
ACGCCGATTGAGGAAATCCGCGCAATGAACCTTAAAGGTATCATCTTTACGGGCGGTCCTAACTCGGTATATCTGGACGATTCACCCAGAATGGACAAGGAAATTTTCGAGCTGGGCGTGCCCATCTTGGGCATATGCTACGGCGCGCAGTTCCTCGTTTACGGACTGGGCGGCAAAATCGAAAAGGCTAACGAAACGGCGGTTGCCGAGTTCGGCAGAACGGACTGCGAGTTCGATACCGATTCGTTGCTTTTCAAGGGCTTGAAGAAAAAGTCAATCGTATGGATGAGCCATAACGACCACATTGCGACTTTGCCCGAAGGCTTCCGCGCGGTGGGGCACAGCGACAAGTGCCCTTACGGCGCAATAGAGAACGCGCAGAAGAAATTTTACGGTACTCAGTTCCACCCCGAGGTAAACCACACCGAACAGGGCTTCGATATGCTGGGCAACTTCCTTTACAACGTCTGCGGCTGCAAGGGCGACTGGACGATGGAGGAGTACGCGCAGACGGCCATCCGCGATATCCGCGCAAAGGTAGGCAACGGCAAGGCTCTGCTTGCTCTGTCGGGCGGCGTTGACAGCTCGGTTGCGTGCAAGCTGCTTGCAAAGGCAATCGGCAGCCAGCTGACCTGCATTTTCGTAGATCACGGTCTTATGCGCAAGAACGAGGGCGACGAGGTGGAAGAGGCGTTTGCGGACAGCGGAGTCAATTTCGTGCGCGTAAACGCTGGCGAAAGGTTTTTGGGCAAGCTTAAAGGCGTGACCGACCCCGAGCGCAAGCGCAAGATTATAGGCGAAGAATTTATCCGCGTTTTCGAGGACGAGGCAAAGAAGATAGGCAAGGTGGACTTCCTGGTTCAGGGCACCATTTATCCCGACGTCATCGAGTCGGGCTTGGGCGACGCGGCGGTGATAAAGAGCCACCATAACGTGGGCGGACTTCCCGATTACGTCGATTTCAAGGAAATAATCGAGCCGCTTCGTATGTTGTTCAAAGACGAGGTGCGCGCGCTGGGCATAACGCTGGGGCTTGACGAAAAGCTGGTATGGCGCCAGCCCTTCCCCGGTCCCGGACTTGCCATAAGAATAATCGGCGAAATCACGCCCGAAAAGGTTGCGACCTTGCAGGACGCGGACGCTATTTTCCGCGAGGAAATTGCAAAAGCGCACCTCGACCGCGACATCAACCAGTACTTTGCGGTGCTTACCAATATGCGTTCGGTGGGCGTAATGGGCGACGGCAGAACGTACGATTATACGCTTGCTCTGCGCGGCGTTTCTACCACCGACTTTATGACCGCCGACTTCTCGCGTATCCCCTACGAGGTGCTGGAAGCGGCCTCCAACCGCATCGTAAACGAGGTCAAGCACATCAACCGCATCGTGTACGATATAACTTCCAAACCCCCAGCAACCATCGAGTGGGAGTGATAAAAAGTTGACAAAATCAAAATAAAATTATATAATATTAAAGTCGAACAGCTAA
>JAIDIR010000154.1 GCA_029052615.1 Clostridia bacterium
GTATACTTAAAAAGTAAGTGATTTAACGGAGGTTGATTAAATGAAACATACGGATATTAAGGCGATTATTGCTAAGCCCGAAGAATATTTCGACAAAAAGGTTACGGTGTGCGGCTGGATTAAAAGCTACCGCGACAGCAAAAATATGGCGTTTATAGCTCTGAACGACGGCACGACGCTTAACCACCTGCAAGTCGTTATAGACAAAAACACGCTTACCTCTATCCCCGACGGCGCGACGCGCGCGGGCAGCTCGGTTAAAATCGAGGGCACTGCGGTCAAGTCGTTCAACGCCAACCAGGCAATAGAAATCAACGCCGAAAATATCACGCTTCTCGGCGACTGCCCCCTTGACTATCCCATTCAGAAAGCCAAGACGTCGCTTGACTTTTTGCGCACTCTCCCCCACCTCCGCGTGCGCACCAACACGTTCAACGCAATCTTCCGCGTGAGGAGCAAATTGAGCTTTGCCATTCACAGATACTTTCAGGAGCGCGGCTATCTTTACGCGCACACTCCCATAATTACCGGCAGCGACTGCGAGGGCGCAGGAAAGATTTTCAAGGTTACCACCATAGGCTACGACCCCAAGTATAAGTCCGAAGCCGAATATAACGCCGACGACTTCTTCGGTCAGAGCGCGGGACTTACCGTGTCCGGTCAGCTTGAAGGCGAGGTTATGGCGCTTGCGTTCGGCAAGATTTACACGTTCGGTCCCACCTTCAGAGCCGAGAACAGCAACACCACGCGCCACGCGGCGGAGTTCTGGCAGATTGAGCCTGAAGTTGCGTTTGCGGAGATTGACGACATTATAGGTATTGCTACCGAGTTTATAAAGTATATCATTAAAGCCGTGCTTGACGAGTGTCCCGACGAAATCGCATTCCTTGAAAGGTTCTATGAAAAGGGATTGCGCGCCAAACTACAGAAAGTCGTTGACGACGAGTTTGTGAAGGTCGAGTACACCGAGGCGGTTGAAATTCTGAAAAAGAGCGGCAAGCAGTTCGTTTATCCCGTGGAATGGGGCAACGATTTGCAGACCGAACACGAGAGATATTTAACCGACGAGGTTTACAATAAGCCCGTATTCGTCGTTAACTATCCCAAGGATTTGAAGTCTTTCTATATGAAGCAAAATCCCGACGGCAAGACGGTTGCGGCTACCGACCTCCTCGTACCCGGCGTAGGCGAAATAATCGGTTGCAGCGAGCGCGAAGCCGATTACGATAAGCTTATGCAGGCAATCAAGGACAGGGGAATGAAAATGAGCGATTACGAAAATTATATGGACTTGCGTAAGTTCGGCTCCGTCCCCCACTCGGGCTTCGGTCTCGGACTTGAAAGAATACTGATGTACGCAACGGGTATGGGCAATATCCGCGACACCATCGTGTTCCCCCGCGCGAAAGACGAATTGAGATAATAAACTTATTGTAAAAAAGAAAGCCGCCCTGCAAGGGCGGCTTTAATATTTTGATTATAAGCTTTTCCTGAGCATCTTCCAGTCGTTCTTTTCCTTGATATAGAAAAGCACGCTGCCCACGCAATCGAGCACGAAGAAAAACTGGAATACGAACGGAACTATCATTCCGAAAAAGCCGTGCTTTAACGTCCTTACTCTGTACAGCGAATAGCAGACGTTGTATACGGAAGTTACCAGCGTTATCGCGTAGGTCATAAGCATAAACAGCACTGCCAGAATTATTCCTCCGAGCACGAAGTACGGAATGATTATGAAGCACGCAGCAAACATTACGCAGATCACGAAATTGATTATGAAAAAGGGCACCAGAACGAGCTTGATTATCATAACCGTTTTGTAAACGTCCTCCGCAGGGCGGCTGATTTGCAAGAATCCGAAAACCAGATTGACAAGCCCCAGCACCGCTGCTACTGCGCCGAAAACAATTTCTGGCAAGAATAGCAAAATCGTATACTGAGAATACGTTATCTCTTCCGGCAGGGAGAACATAACTAAAAACGATATCTGCATTAAGTAGACAAAAACCGTGAAAGATATAAGTAATTTTTTCATATTCCGTTTTATTATATCACGCACGCATTTTATTGTCAACGGTCGGGGCATACCTCGGCTTTAAGTAAAAATAATTGCAAAAATAAATTACGGCGGTAAAATCGCTTGATTTTTTGCGCGCAATTTTATAGAATATTTATGCTTGATTTTTATCGTATGCAGAGATGTCTGAGTGGTTTAAGGAGCACGATTGGAAATCGTGTGACGGTTAACCCCGTCCGGAGGTTCAAATCCTCTTCTCTGCGCCATCGTCGGAACACGGCGAATTTGAAAAGAAGACAGTTTTGACTGTCTTCTTTTTATATTGCTTACCCCTCTTCGCTTTGCGGGGATATTTAGACTTCTTGACTTTCGGAGCGGAATAAATTATTATACTTATGTCTAAAAAAATTACGGAGACTTACACAATTGAAAAGATTAAAGGTCAGGCATATATTCATAGCT
>JAIDIR010000155.1 GCA_029052615.1 Clostridia bacterium
CCTTATAAACTACTTCGACTTCGGCGAGTTTATTCTTGCCGACCTGCCCGGTTACGGCTACGCAAAGGTATCCAAGGGCGAAAAGGATAAGTGGGCGGAGCTGTTGGACGACTTCTTTTCGGGCGAATGTATGCCTGCGCACGTGTTCGCGCTTTGCGATATCCGCCACGAGCCGACTTCGGGCGACAAGGTTATGGTTAACTTTCTCTATTCGCGCCTCATTCCTTTCACAGTGGTTGCAACCAAGGCGGATAAGCTTTCTAAGGCGCAGCAAAATAAATCGCTTACTATGCTTTCAACGGCGTATACCTGCGGCAGGGACGCAATAGTGCCCACGTCCGCAAAGACGCGTTTGGGGCTTGAAAGGGTGATTGAAGAAATAAACAAGGTTATAGAAAGACATAACAACAAATAAAATTTTAAAATAAAATAGCGTAGCAAGCAAAACCACGCTTTTGCGCAGCGCGACCCAATTTGCGAATACTTTCGCCTGAGTAGATGAATTTTTGCGATTTCTAATAATATGAGTGCTATCATAAAATCGCAAAAAGAGGGCAACGCCCTAAATTCGCAAATACTATTTCGCGGCGCCAGCGAAAGAGTTTTGCGAGAAAGGAGATTTCATGGGATTTTTAACTGGTAAAACGGTAATTATCACGGGTGCGGGCTTTGCCGCGCTCAGCGACGGGCGTTGCGGCTCGATAGGCTACGGCATTGCCACGGCGTTTGCAAAGGAGGGCGCAAACCTCGTCATTACGGGCAGAAACGTAAAGAAGTTAGAGGACGCCAAGACCGCTCTGGAGCGCGATTACGGCGTTAAAGTTCTTGCCGTTTCCGCGGACGTAAACGCTGGTGCGGACAACCTTAAAGTGGTTGAAGGCGTAGTCAAGTCGGCGGTGGAACAGTTCGGCGGAATTGACGTGCTTATAAACAACGCGCAGGCATCGGCTTCTGGCGTGACGCTTGCCGACCACACGACCGAGCAATTCGATTTGGCGGTATACAGCGGCTTGTACGCTACCTTCTACTATATGAAGGCTTGCTATCCCTATCTTAAAGAGAGCAAGGGCAGCGTTATCAATTTTGCAAGCGGCGCTGGACTTTTCGGCAACTACGGTCAGTGCGCTTACGCCGCGGCTAAGGAGGGCATACGCGGACTTTCGCGCGTGGCGGCAACCGAGTGGGGCAAGGACGGCATAAACGTCAACGTAATCTGCCCCATTGCGTGGACGGCGCAGCTGGAGCAGTTTGAAAAGAATTATCCCGACGCGTTCAAGGCAAACGTTAAAATGCCTCCTATGGGGCACTACGGCGACCCCGAAAAGGAAATCGGCAGGGTGTGCGTTCAGCTTGCCCATCCCGACTTCAAGTACCTCACGGGCGAAACGCTCACGTTAGAGGGCGGTATGGGATTAAGACCGTAAATTCTGAACAATATAAAATGCAAATTTATTAACGGAGGTATTTTATGAAGAAGAAAGTTTTGTTGATACTTTTATCGCTGGTATGCGCGGTTGCTTTTGCGCTTGGACTGTCGGCTTGCGGTAATACCCAAGACACTGATCCGCCGAAAGATCCCGTATCGTTTACGGTAACGTTTGAAACCAACGGCGGAACGCCGATTGATTCCATTACTGTCGACGGTTCAAAAAGACTTAAAACGGTGCTTGACGGCAAAACTACCGAAAAGCAGGATATGGTTTTCGACGGTTGGTATGACGACGCATCGTTTAATAATGAAGTGAATTTGGACGCTTACATAGACGGCGATATTAAACTTTATGCGAAATGGCGTGATTATACCGACGCCGAAATCTTGGAAAATGCAGTTAAAAACACCCGTAAATACGCGGTGGCGGCACACGATTCCGGAAGGGTACGTTTAAACGTAACAAACTCCGGTTACGCAAATGCGGACGTTACGCTGTCGCTCGATAACGGAGTTATCACGGCAGGTTCACACGGAGAAAAATACTATAAAGACCAAGCGTTCTATTATACGAGTAATAACGAAAATATTAAATTAAAGCAGAAAGAAGCCGAAACGGTTACGGAGTTTTTGTATCTGAACGTAATTGGTACGGTAGATTATAAACAACACGGCTTTTATTCCACGTTTGCGCCGCTCTCTATGTTCAGACTTGCGGACGAACAGTCGCTTTGCTCGTTTGAGCGTAACGATGACGTTTTTACCGTAACTTATAAAGGCGGCAACAGCGGAGTCGGGCATAATTGGAAAGAAGAAAACAATCCCTGGGTATATTTCGACGCGGGCAAAATTTTCAAATTTACCGTTTCGGATAAAAGGGTTGTAAAAGTAGAACAGATGCTAAGTTCGAAAGCGAACCGTACAATCGAATTTTTCTATGAAAACGACGAAAATATTCCCAGCATAGCGCAACCGCAAAACGAAAGCAGCTATACGCAAAAATGGCAGGTAAAGGCTAACGGAGCTATTTTGCTGGTGACCGAGCTGAATAAAGCGCAGCTCGATGAAAGGGCGTATAGCGGTTGCACTCAGATAACGAAAAATCAAACGTGGTACTACGATAAAGAAATGCAGAATGCGGTAAATTTCGATGAAAACGGAATTGCCGAAATCACGCAACATTACGACTTATATCATCCCGCAGTGGACTATGATGCCATTGTCCTTGACGAATTTATAATTACACTGTCGAAATATAATACCGAATTGGAACTCGTGGGTACGAGTATGGAAAACGGAATTAAGATCACCACGTTCAAGAGAACTGACGCACAAACGAGCGGCGATTTCGATATTAAAGTCGAGCCGAGCCCTTGGAGAGCAAAAGACAAAGAGTTTACGGCTGAATTGGTCGATATCCAAAACGACGGACTATTAACCGTAGAGAGCTACGTGGGCAGTAAGTCGGTGACAATCGACAAAAGTATATCCGGTGAATACAGAATTAAATTGACTGCTGCGGTAGGCGGATACGTCGAGTATATTTGCATTCAACCTTTAAACTAATAACTATATAAAAAAGCTCTCGGATAAATCGTCCGAGAGCTTTTATTATTGCTGTCTGTCTTTTAAAGGCACGTAGTCGCGCGCAGGCTGAACGCATTGGTATGCGGGGCGGATAATCTTTCCGCCGTTGGTCAGCTCCTCTATGCGGTGCGCCGACCAGCCGGCAATTCGGGAAATTGCGAACAGCGGCGTATAGAGGCTCTGCGGCAGGTTGAGCATTGAGTAAACGAAACCCGAATAGAAGTCGACGTTGGGCGTCACGGGCTTGTTTATGTGCTTCTGCTCGGCAATCAGCCTTCCCGCCGTAGCCGCAACGGTGTTGTAAAGCTCGAATTCCTTTTCGCGCCCCTTTTCAACGGCAAGCCTGCCCGCGTACTCCTTTAAGACCTCCATTCTGGGGTCTGAAAGGGTGTACACGGCGTGACCCATACCGTAAATAAGTCCCGTCCTGTCAAAAGCTTCCTTGTGCAGAATTTTGTTTACGTAATCGGTGACCGAGCTTTCCGACCAGTCGCTTAAATTTTCCTTAATGTTTTCGAACATCTGGCACACCATCAGGTTGGCGCCGCCGTGCAGGGGACCCTTTAGGGAGCCCAGCGATGCCGCAACCGAGGAATAGGTGTCGGTGCCGGTGGACGTCGAAAGGTGGGTGGTAAAGGTGGAGGCGTTGCCGCCGCCGTGGTCCGCGTGCAGAATAAGGCAGATATCTAAAACCTTGGCTTCCAAATCGGTGAAAGCGTTGTCTATGCGCAGTATGTGCAGAATGTTCTGCGCGGTCGAGTACTCGGCAATGGGCTTGTGTATGTACATCGAGCCGTCGTTTGTGTTGTAGTACTTGTAGACCCTGTGAGAGTAAGCCGCAATCATTGGGAACTCGGCAATGAGCTGTAAGCTCTGCCTTAAAACGTTGCTCACCATAACGTTGTCGGGGTCGGGGTCGTAGCTGTAAAGATTGAGCACGCACCGCGACAGCATATTCATCATATCCTTGCTGGGCGATTTCATAATGACGTCGCGCACGAAATTGCGGGGCAGCACCCTGAAATCGGAAAGCATCTGTCTGAAATATTCCAGCTCGCCCGCCGTGGGCAGCTTGCCGAACAGCAGAAGATATACCGTTTCTTCAAAGCCGAAGCGGTTTTCCTTTACGCAGTTTGAAATCAGGTCCTTTACGTCGTAGCCGCGGTAGCGCAGTATGCCGGGAATGGGCGTTCTAACGC
>JAIDIR010000156.1 GCA_029052615.1 Clostridia bacterium
GCGTTCGCCACACAGGAGGACGTGTTCAAGGTGGGCGAGGAGGTGCTTTCCCAAACGTTCGCAAAGTTTGCGCCCGAGGGATACGAGGTGACCAAGGCGCCCTTCCCCGTAATTTCCTATAAGCAGGCAATGCTTGAATTCGGTTCGGATAAACCCGACCTTCGCAACCCGCTGCGCATAACCGACCTTTCGGACTTCTTTAATAAGTGTACGTTCAAGCCCTTCCAGAACAAGTGCGTGCGCGCGATAAAAGTGCACGCCGAAATGAGCAAGGGCTTCCACGAAAAGCTGCTTGCCTTTGCGCTGTCGATAGGTATGGGCGGTCTGGGCTATCTGGAGGTTATGCCCGACGGCACTTACAAGGGACCCATAGACAAATTCATTCCAGACGAACTGAAAGGCGAGCTGCGCACGCGTGAAAAGCTTGAAGCGGGCGACACGATATTCTTTATCGCCGACAACAAGGATAAAGCGCCCAAGCTTGCGGGACAGATAAGAAACGAGCTGGGCGACAAGCTCGGGCTGACCGAAAAGAATGCGTACCGTTTCTGTTTCGTCAACGACTTCCCCATGTTCGGCATCGACGAGCAGACGGGCAAGGTAGGCTTTACGCACAATCCTTTCTCTATGCCGCAGGGCGGTCTTGAAGCGCTGAACACCAAGGACCCGCTGGAAATACTGGCGTACCAGTACGACATAGTTTGCAACGGCGTAGAGCTTTCGAGCGGCGCGGTGAGAAACCACGATCTGGATATAATGATAAAGGCGTTCGGGATAGCGGGCTGCGACGAGCAGACGTTGAAAGACAAATTCGGCGCGCTATATACCGCGTTCAAGTTCGGCGCGCCCCCTCACGCAGGCATGGCGCCCGGCGTCGACAGAATGATTATGCTTTTAAGAAACGAGGAAAATATCCGCGAGGTAATCGCGTTCCCTATGGCGGCTTCCGCGCAGGATTTGCTGTGCGGTGCGCCTAACGAGGTTACGGAAACTCAGTTGAGAGAAGTCCATATTAAAATCAGGTGACGAAAATGTCTGTATCAAAACAAGAAATTAAGACGCTTGCGCGGCTTTCCCGACTTGAATTTTCGGACGACGAGATAGAAAAGTTTGCGCCCGAGTTCGAGGAAATAATAGAGTTCGCAAACCGAATAAACGAACAGGTTGAAGGCGACACGGACTCCATACGCGAGGTCGTTTCGCGCACCGTCAGGTGGGAGGATCTGCGCGAGGACGAGGTTAAAGAGAGCTTGCCCAACGAAAAGATAACCTCCAACGTGCAGGCGGAAAACGGCTACTTCCCCGTGAGGAGGGTGGTGAAGTGAAGAGCGTAATTACCCTTTTATCGCAAAAGCTGCGCTCGGGCGAAATGACCAGCGCACAGCTCACCGAGCAATATATTAAAGAAATAGAAAAGCACAACCCGACATTGAACGCGTACGTTCATTTAACGTTTGACGAGGCGCGCGCAAACGCCGCCGCGGCGGATAAGCTTATCAAGGAAGGCAAGGCGACCGCGCTGACGGGCATACCCTTTACGCTTAAGGACAATATTGCAACCGACGGTCTGCCCACGACATGCTGTTCCAAGATTTTGCAGGGCTTGAAGCCTTATTACGACGCGACGGTGTGGAGCAAGTTAAAGGCGCAGGGTGCGGTGCTTCTCGGCAAGACCAATATGGACGAATTTGCAATGGGCTCGACCAGCGAATCTTCGTACTTCGGCGCGCCCTTAAATCCCGTGGATAATACAAAGGTTACGGGCGGAAGCTCGGGCGGCGTTGCCGCTGCGGTGTGCGCGAATATCGCCGCTTACGGCTTGGGGTCGGACACGGGCGGTTCTATCCGTCAGCCCGCTTCGTTCTGCGGCATAGTCGGCTTTAAACCCACGTACGGCGCGGTGTCGCGCTACGGGCTTATCGCCTACGGTTCGTCGCTCGACCAGATAGGTCCAATGACCCAATCGGTCACGGACGCGGCTATAGTTTACGACGCCATCAGGGGAGAGGACAAAGCCGACGGCACGAGCGTTGCAACGCCCGACGTAAAGACTCTTTTGAAGGGCGACGTCAAGGGGCTTAAAATAGGCATTGCGGAGGAATATTTCGCCGGCGTTCCGTCCGAGATAAAAGCCGCAATCGACGGTATGATTTTCGCTTACGAAAGGGCGGGCGCGCAGGTCGTAAAGGTGAGCATACCCGCGCTTAAACTGGCGCTTCCCGTGTACTATATTATCGCCTGTGCGGAGGCTTCCTCCAACCTCGGCAGATACGACGGAATACGCTACGGTTTCCGCGCTTCGAACTATACGAGCGTGGACGATATGATAACCAAAACGCGTACGGAGGGCTTCGGCAAAGAGGTCAAAAAGCGCATAATGCTGGGCACCTACGTTTTGTCGTCGGGCTATTTCGACGCGTACTATAAAAAGGCGTGCCTTATTAGAAAGGCGGTCGAAAGCCAGATGGCGGAAGCGTTTGAAAAATGCGACGTTTTATTTGCGCCCACCGCGCCCAATACGGCGTTCCCCCTGGGATATTCGGGGGGCAACGCGGTTCAGACCTACCTTTCGGACGTTTGCACCGTGCCCGTAAACATAGCGGGATTGCCCGCAATTTCCATACCATGCGGCACGGATAAGGGCGGTATGCCGATAGGCGTTCAGATTATAGGAAAGAAGTTCGACGACGCGCGCGTTCTTAACGTTGCGTACTTCGCCGAGATTGCCGACCTTTCCAAGACCGCGGAGTTCAAAGGGGGTGTGCGCGTATGAAATACCGTCTTGTATCGGGACTTGAAACGCACGTGGAATTAGCCACCGCAACCAAGATTTTCTGCGGCTGTACGACGGCGTTCGGCGGCAGCCCCAACACGCACTGCTGTCCCGTCTGCACGGGTCAGCCGGGGTCGCTTCCCGTACTAAATAAAAAGGTGGTGGAATACGCCATCCGCGCGGGGCTTGCAACCCACTGTACGATTAACACGACCACCCACCTCGACCGCAAAAATTATTGCTATCCCGACCTGCCAAAAGCTTACCAGATTTCGCAGTTTGATAAGCCCCTGTGCGAGCACGGATACGTTGAACTGGAAAGCGGCAAGCGCATTGGAATCACGCGAATTCATATCGAGGAGGACGCGGGCAAGCTGGTGCACGAGAGCGGCTATACCTACGTCGACTATAACCGCGGCGGCGTTCCGCTTATCGAGATAGTTTCCGAGCCGGATATTTCCTCGCCCGAGGAAGCCAAGGAATACGTTGAAAAGCTGCAGCTCATAATGCGCTATATAGGCGTTTCGGACTGCAAGATGCAGGAAGGCTCCATGCGCTGCGACGTAAATATTTCGGTCATGCCCGAGGGCGCAACCGAATTCGGCACGCGCACCGAAATAAAGAATATGAACAGCATTTCGTATATCGAAAAGGCTATGGCATACGAGTACGAAAGACAGATTGAAGTTATCGAGGGCGGCGGCAAAATAGTGCAGGCGACGCTTCGTTACGACGAGCACACGGGCGAAACCTCGGTTATGCGCACCAAGGAGGACGCGCAGGATTACCGCTATTTCCCCGAGCCCGATATACTCACAGTTGTCATTCCCGAAAGTAAGGTGGAGGAAATAAAAAGCTCCCTGCCCGAGCTGCCCACCGACAAGCTTCACCGCTATATAGACGAGCTGAAAATAAACCCCGCAACCGCAAAGCTTTTGTATAAGTACAAGCGCGTTTGCGACTTTGCGGAAAGGGCGTTTGCTCTCGGCGCGGGCGTGAAGAACACGGTCAACTTAATCGTGGGCACGCTCTATTCCAAGCTGGAAACCGAGGAGGACAAGGAAATGTTTGCGCTTCCCGTTTCGGCGGAGGAGATGGCAACGCTCGTCAAGCTTGTGGACGAGGGCAAGATAAATATAACCCTCGCGCAGAAAACGCTTTCGGCAATGGCTGAAGAAGGCAAGCCCGTTTCGGCTTATATCAAGCCCGAAGATATTGCGGGTATGGACGCTGGCGAGTTGGAAAGCATTTGCCGTCAGGCGGTTGAAGCAAACGCAGGCGCGGTTGCCGACTTTAAGGCGGGCAAGGAAAAGGCGATTTTCGCTCTGTACGGCTTCGTTAAAAAGGCAACGCAGGGCAAGGCGGATATAAAGAAAGCCGACGAAATAATCAAAAAACTCATTCTCGGCTGAATTTAATAAATCAATAT
>JAIDIR010000157.1 GCA_029052615.1 Clostridia bacterium
GTGGTGGAATAGGCAGACGCAAGGGACTTAAAAACTTTTGAGCGGTAAGTTTTAACAAAATCGCTGTGAAATTGACACAACTTAACAAAAACCATGCCCGAGTGGTGGAATAGGCAGACGCAAGGGACTTAAAATCCCTCGGTAGAAATACCGTGCCGGTTCAAGTCCGGCCTCGGGCACCAGCAAATTGGGGTACTCTTTGGGGAGTTCCCCAATTTTTTTCACCCTTTGGGGAGTTCCGGGGAATTAACCCTTGATTTGTCAGGTTTTCACAAAAGGCTTTAAAACGGGTAGTTTCGGGCTGTTTTTCGCTCAAAATACCCGTTTTTGCCTATGTTAATTTTTCACAGTTTTGTCCCTGAATTGTCCTTTGAGAGAAAGTGTTAAAAACCCGTCCCTAGAAAGGCAGTTGAGTTGTTTGTTTTAAACTTTTGCTGTTATCCACGCACAAAAAGTGTAATTAAATCTCATAATTCACCTTTTTTGCCTCTTTCAGCAGAAATTCGTCGCTGTAAGTGGTGTAACCGCGGTCAACCTTAGAAGTCTTGACGTCGGCGTCGAAAGTGTGCCCCGCCCAGAGCATTACAACCTCGCCAGCACAGCCGCATTCCTTGCATCTCGTAATAAACGTGTAGCGCAGTTCGTGCGTATGGTGACCGGGCAAAAGCTGCTTGAGCATCGTGTTTATGTAAAACTTGTTGCCCCGCGCCGCCTGCGCAAAGTCGATGTGCGGCAGCACTTTCTTCATCATCGGCGTGATAGGTATTTTTCTGTACACCGCGGCGTAGCCCTTGCGAACCTTTTCTGTCTCGCAGATAATAAATTCGCCTTCCACGCGCATACTTTTGAGCTCGCCTACGCGCATGCCCGTGTAGAGAAGTACGAGGAGGGAAGACGCCGCATTGTTCAGCGGATTGCTCAGGCAGAATTCCACGAGCCTGCTTTCCTCGGCTTTGGTCAGCGCCGTGCCCTTTTTGGTTTCGTGGTGGGGCAGCTCTACTCTGCTTATCGGCGACTTAATATCAAAGTCCTCGGCAATGACGTCGAAAATCGAACTCAGAAGCTGCTTTGTCTTTAGCGCCGTGCGCTCCTTGCCCGAGTTGTGCAGTTCCAGAAGATACTCCTGCATATCCTTTCGGGTGATTTCGTCGATTTTCTTCTCGCCGAACCTTTCGCGCACGTTGACGTCCAGAAGCGAAACGTAGCCCTTGTAGGTCGATTCCTTGACGGTATTCTTTTTGATTTTCAGCCATTCGTCGAGGTAGTCGTCGAATTTGGGTATCAGACGCTTGCGTCCGTTTCTGTCGGTCTTGTAGTCCAAAAGTTTCTGTATAAACTTGCGTTTCATCGTCTCGAAGTCCTTTGCGGCGACCTCGATTTTGTAACCGTCGCGGCGGTACCGCGCCTGGTAAAGTCCGTTATGAACGCGGTACGATACCACTTTGTCGTTAATTAAAAATAATTTTTGTATAGATTCAGGCATATTTTCTATCTCCATTCTTGTAAATTTGATGAAGCCCTTTTCCTGCGCTGAATTCTTACAGTTTCCTTGTTTTTCCCTCGGTTTTTTAACCGTAATCGATTTGAGCGTTTCAAGAGTGATTGACTCGGCTGCGGCTTTCAAAACGGCGCGCGCCGCCTCGTCGTTGCCCTCGGGAATCGCCCTTATTGCTTTTAAAAATTCGTCTAACTGTTTGTCTGTCAATGTTACTTATTCGGACGGCGGCGTTCAGATTTCCGCGTCCTTATGGCTCTGAATACTATGTTCTCTTTTCATCGCGTGTTCCTCCTTTTTCAATGATATTATATTGTTCTTTCAGGGCCGCCCAGCCCGCGTAAATGAGCCGGACTTTGGGTATGCGGTTGGCTTTGAGGAACTTGTTCAGCTCCTCGAAGTCGTCGCGTTTCATAGAGATGCCCCAAACCGCGTGGGCGGCTTTGCGTTCCTCTTTGTGCTTGTCCTCATAACGTTTGTCGATTTCCGATTTGGGTTGTTTCATACGACTTCCTCCGTATAAATTAGTGTTGACTTTTTTAGTTATTAGCTTATAATATAAATAGAAAGTGATGATTACTGACTTAACCGAGGTGTGCCTACCGGAGTTGAGCACCCAGGCACGGGGGTCATCACTTTTAATTTTTTGTCTACCATTTCGTGTAAACACCTCCCGTAAAAAATGTTAATACGATTATAGCGGCCCGGTTCGAAAAGTCAAGACCCTGCGGCGAAATAATTCCCCAATTTTTTAAAATTTTTCAGTAGTGGTAGGGGGAGTCGTCGAAATCGGGAATAAAATCGTACTTGTCATCTTCGTATCGTCCAAAACGAACTCTTTGTGCAAGACATGTGTTTTTTAACGGCGACGTGCTTTTGCCTCGAATTGCGCCGTACTTTTCAGAAACCTTTTTGAAGAAGTCTTCCTGTAGGTCCGAGAACGATGTCAACCCGCCGCGCTGTTTCCAGAATTCAGTGCGACATAGTAGCGGGTTATCCATTCCCAATCGTTCTTTATAAACAGGATTACCGTCTTCGTCGTATTTTTGCAACTGTGTTCCACTTTCGTTCTTTTCGCCGCTCATAACTTTAGTTTGCCATTTGTGCGTTACGGGCAGGTAGAATACAAACAGATTGTGTCTGTTCGGCTCGTTGATAATCACAGCGCAAATGATGTTCTCGTGAGAGTGCAGATAGCCTATCTTATCCACGGCGAATAAGTAGCACTTTTTGAAGTAGCCTTCGATTTCGTACTCGTTCGGAAAGCCGTCCCAGAATTCTTTGTTGCCGCCGAACTGTAGAGCTTCTAAGACGACGTTGCGGCTACGTATATTGAATTGTGCGTTTAATTTATCCATTGCTTCTTCCCAAGCCTGTCGGGTATCACAGTTCATGTGTTTTAAATAGTCAACTTCGAATTGCTGCTCGCAATCAGAAAGATATTCGTCAACGGTATATAGCTCGCTCATTCTATGCTTGAGTACGGAAATCGTTGCGTGCTTGTCCCGCGGCAACTTCCACGGCGCAATTTCGTCCGGATCCAAGTCCACACTTTTCTTGTTCCAAATGTAATTGTTCATTTTATCACCTCCTTTTAAGTATTAAAAAGACAACGATAAAACTCACGACTGTTCGCCGTGAGTTCGGAAAAAATTATTCTTTTTTGTTGTCTCTTCATACATTAGCCTCGGCAGAGGTACTTTTATTAATCAAAATTAAAAAAATTTTAAATTTATCTTTTTTTCTTCCGTCTGTGCTTTGCTTTATTCTTCCGTGCAGCCAAGTCCTGTAAAATCAGCCTGGCGTAGGCGGCGCGTTCGGACTCGCCTTTGAATTGCTTCAAACGTAGTTTTTGCTCATCGGTTGCTACTGCGAGATACTGCTTTAAATCTTGCCTACGCTTATCCGAATGCAAAAAGAGTAGCTCGGCTAAATATCCGATTAAATCTCTTTTCGCGTATCTACACACAATTCCCCATTCGACCGAAGATAGTTTATTTCGGAAGTTATTCAATGCTTTCATATCGTCCGTTTGATGCTGGAACCGGTAATCTTGTTTTAGTTTCTTGACACGATACTCGTCGAAATTTAAATTGTCTTCGTCATTTTTGTAATAGTCCAACAGTTGTTCTATTTTCTTTAAATGATTTGAAACTGTGCCCTGACTGACGCCTAATTTCTGAGCTATCCGTGTCTGGTTGTAATTTAAAAGGCAAAGGCGGTAGATTCTGCGGTCGGTTCTTGTCAAAGTATCGCAAGTTAAAATTTTTTGTTTTGCATAGTGATCGTCCAGCGTGGCAATCGTATCATCCTCTACGGTATAAGATTCGGATTTCCATTTGTCGTTGATTGCTTTATGAATAACCGTTTCGTTAGTGTCGTCAAACGGCTCGTCGGTATCCGCGGGAGTAACCAGCTCTTTTCTTCTGCGGTCATGCTTATGGTTGTTGTTATATTCGATGCGGTCAAGCTCAACCAAGTCAGCATATACTGCGGGGGTAACGTCGACTTCGAGAATGCGGAACTTATCGTAATTTACAATTCTGCCGCCCGCGGGAAGCACGTCGCCTAAAATTATATATTTATAAGTAACAGTGCCGTCAGCATTCGGAATTCTGTTTTTGGGGTTAAGAATATGCGGACTGATATAGCCGTATTCCACCGAATATATACCGCGATATTTGAGAGTTTTAATGTTATCCATACC
>JAIDIR010000158.1 GCA_029052615.1 Clostridia bacterium
CGCCTATAGTTATTTCCTTGCCCTTCTGATAATGAACGGGATAGCCGCCGCTTGCAAGCACTACGCAGACGCACGCGCCCTCTTCCCATTCGATTTTGATATCGGCAAGTCTGCCGTCCGTAACCGCTTCGAAAATGTCGAGCAAGTCGGTCTTTAACATGGGTAGAACGACCTGCGTTTCGGGGTCGCCGAAGCGCGAATTGTATTCGACGACTCTCATACCCTTGTCCGTGCGCATAAGCCCGAAATACAAACAGCCCTTAAACGGTTTGCCCTCCGAATTCATCGCCTTTACCGTAGGTAAAAGTATGGTGTCATAAACTTCCTTTTCAAGTTCCTTGGTCCAGAACGGGCAGGGCGAGAACGTGCCCATACCGCCCGTATTCAAACCCTTGTCGCCGTCGAACGCGCGCTTGTGGTCGCAGGAGGTTATCATGGGAACGATAGTCTTACCGTCAGTAAAGCACAGCACGGAAACCTCCTCGCCGGGAGTATATTTCAATCCGCGCATGCACTCTTCGATTACTATTTTATTGCCCGCCGCGCCGAAGGTCTTGTCGAGCATTATCTCCTTCAAACCCTCTTCGGCTTGCTTTAAAGTTTCGCAGACGAGAACGCCCTTGCCGAGCGCAAGTCCGTCCGCCTTTAAAACTATGGGCGCGCCCTCTTTTCTTACGTAGTCGAGCGCTTCGCCGTAGCTTTCGAAGGTCTGCGACTTTGCGGTGGGTATGCCGTACTTGTGCATAAGCTCCTTTGCAAAAGCCTTGCTTGCCTCAATCTGAGCCGCCGCCTTATTGGGTCCGAAACAGCGTTTGCCTATCTTTTCAAGCTCGTCGACAAGCCCTATAGCAAGAGGGTCGTCGGGAGTGACCACGTAGTAGTCAATCTGCGGATTTGCAAGCGCAAACGCCTTTACCGCCTCCACGTCCATATAATCGACGTTGACGTTTTCGGCTATTTCCGCCGTGCCCGCATTGCCCTTCATGCAATACAGCTTATTTACACTTTTACTCTTTGCAAGCGCAAGCAAAACCGCGTGTTCTCTTCCGCCGTTTCCTATAACAAGTACGTTCATATTTTTTCCTTTGATTAATGTTTGAAGTGTCTGTCGCCGACAAATACCATAGCAATTCCCGCAGCGTTGCACGCGTCTACCGAAGCCTTATCCTGAATGGAACCACCCGGCTGAATTATTGCGGTGATGCCCGCTTTTACGCACTCCTCCACGCAGTCGGGGAAGGGGAAGAACGCGTCCGATGCCATAACCGAGCCCTTTGCTTCTTCGCCCGCGTGCGCAATTGCCTGCTGAGCCGCCCAGATTCGGTTGGTCTGTCCCATACCTATACCCGTCGTTCTGCCGCACTTACCGATAACTATAGCGTTGGATTTGGTGTGCTTTACGACCTTCCAGTTAAAGAGCATTGCCTCCACTTCTTCAGCCGTAGGCGCGCGGTCGGTTACTACGCCGCAACCGTAAACTGTTTTAAGTTTACCGCTGGGCAACGTGGAAGTTTCCACGCTCGCCTTGGTCTTGAAGAGGTTCATATCCTCGTCCTTGATAAGGCATTCGTCGTACTGCTGAACGAGAAGTCCGCCGTATACCTTTTTCATATCCTTTGCGGTTGCCTCTCTGCGTGCTGAAATGTCGTCTATTATCAGAAGACGGATATTCTTTTTCTGTTCGAGTATTTCAAGCGCTTCCTTGGAATAGGACGGCGCCATTACAATTTCTATAAATATTTTATTGATTTCGGTTGCGGTCGCCGCGTCAACCTCGCCGTTGATTGCAAGTATGCCGCCGAACACCGAAACGGGGTCGGAATTGTATGCGCGCAGATACGCTTCGTGAATATCCTTGCCCGTACCAACGCCGCAGGGATTTGCGTGCTTGCAGGCAACCACCGCAGGAGTTTTTCCGAATTCCTTTAAAAGCTCAAGCGCGCCGTTCGCGTCGTTGATGTTGTTGTATGAAAGCTCCTTACCCCAAATCTGCTTAGCCGACGACAGGCAGCCCTTGCGGGGGAATTGCTCCTTATAGAATACCGCCGACTGCTGGGGGTTTTCGCCGTAACGCAAATCCTGTGCCTTTTCGTATGCAAAGGTTACGCTGTCGGGATACTCGATACCCAGCTGCGATGCAAGATAGTTGGAAATAAGGCTGTCGTACACTGCGGTGTGCGCAAAAACCTTGTACTGCAAATACTTTTTGGTTTCAAGCGTAACGCCGCCGTTTTTAAGCTCTTCAAGCACTTTATTATAGTCCTTGGGGTCAACGATAACCGCGACGTCCTGATAGTTTTTAGCCGCCGCCCTTATCATTGTAGGACCGCCTATATCGATATTTTCGATACACTCCGCAAAGTCCGCACCCTTAGCCAAAGTAGCCTTGAAAGGATATAAGTTTACGCAAACTATATCTATGGTATTTATATTGAGCTTTTCGAGCTGAGCCATATGCTCGGGGTTGGAGCGCATTGCAAGCAAGCCCGCGTGCACGTTGGGATGCAGAGTTTTAACTCTGCCGTCCAGACATTCGGGGAAACCGGTTATATCTGATATACCGATAACTTTAAGACCCGCTTCTTTAAGCGCCTTTGCCGTGCCGCCAGTCGAAATAATTTCAAAACCGTTTTCAACCAGTCCCTTGCAAAATTCCACAACGCCCGCCTTGTCCGATACGCTGACAAGCGCCCTTTTCTTCATTTCCATATATACAT
>JAIDIR010000159.1 GCA_029052615.1 Clostridia bacterium
AACAAATACTTTGAGTGTCGGAATTATATCACACATTTCAAAAGATTTCAATAGTTTTCGTCAAAAAAGTTTAAAATAGTTGTTAATTTTGCATAAAACACAATATATTGTGGTTAAAAAGCAAAAACGCCGCGCAGCATACTGCCGCGCGGCGTTTTTTTATTACTTATACTATGCCGTGAGCCATCATTGCGTTTGCTACCTTCATGAAGCCCGCAATGTTTGCGCCCATTACGTAGTTGCCTTCGTAACCGTATTCCTTAGCCGCATCGTCCATATTGTGGTAGATATTTACCATAATGTTCTTCAGCTTTGCGTCTACCTCCTCAAACGACCAGAACATTCTGCCCGAGGACTGAGCCATTTCCAGTGCGGAGGTTGCAACACCGCCTGCGTTTGCCGCCTTTGCGGGAAGGAACACAACGCCAGCCTTTAAGAACACTTCGATTGCCGCAAGCGTGGAAGGCATATTTGCGCCCTCGCCCACGTACTTCACGCCGTTCTTAACCAGAATTTTTGCGCTCTCTTCGTCGATTTCGTTCTGCGTTGCGCAGGGAAGCGCGATGTCACAGGGAATGGTCCAAATGCCCTTGCAGCCTTCGACGTACTTCGCGCCCTTAACTCTTTCTGCATACTCCTTAATTCTGCCGCGCTTAACTTCCTTGATGTCCTTAACCACGTCAAGCTGAATGCCGTTGGGGTCGTATACGTAGCCGTTGGAATCGTACATTGCAACGACGTTTGCGCCCAGCGACTGAGCCTTCTGGCATGCGTAAATTGCAACGTTGCCCGAGCCGGAAATAACTACCGTCTTGCCATTGAAGCTGTCGCCGCGCATTTTAAGCGCTTCTTCGGTTATGTAAACCAAGCCGTAGCCCGTTGCTTCGGTTCTTGCAAGCGAGCCGCCGTAGCTTAAGCCCCTGCCCGTAAGCACGCCCACGTGCTCGTCACGAATTCTTTTATACTGTCCGAACAGGAAGCCGATTTCTCTGCCGCCTACGCCGATGTCGCCCGCGGGAACGTCGGTGTCCGCGCCGATATGTCTGTACAGCTCGGTCATAAAGCTCTGGCAGAACGCCATAACTTCTCTGTCGCTCTTGCCCTTGGGGTCAAAGTCCGAACCGCCCTTGCCGCCGCCGATGGGCAAGCCCGTAAGGCTGTTCTTTAAAATCTGCTCCAAGCCAAGGAACTTGATTATCGAAAGGTTTACGGAAGGATGGAATCTGAGACCGCCCTTGTAAGGTCCGATTGCGCTGTTAAACTGTACGCGGTAGCCCTTGTTGACGTGCACTTTGCCGTTGTCGTCCACCCAGGGAACGCGGAACATTACCACCCTTTCAGGCTCCACAAATCTTTCCAGCAGCGCCGCGTTCTGAAATTCGGGGTGCTTGTCGACTACGGGCGCAAGCGAGGTTAAAATCTCGGTTGCCGCCTGGTGGAATTCGGGTTCGTTGGGGTTGGTCTTTTTAAGGTTTTCCAAAACCTGCTCTACGTATGACATTTTTGTTTATACTCCTTAACGGTTAAATTTGATATGATTATACCATTATAAACGCTATTATGCAAATTTTATGCACTATCACCGTATTCGTAGTTTTTTATATTAGCCATAAGCAGAGCTTATATATTTATTTTCCGAAATAAACTTTGTCCGCCGTTGCGTACAGAATTTGCTGCAATTCCTCGTCGTTGAACACGCCGCTTTCGGTTATGTAGCGCACCAGATTGGAATAGCTGTCGCGGCACAGGCACCCCGGCATATCGCTGCCGAACATAAGCTTTTCCGCGCCCAGAATTAAGTTTGCCTTCTTTAAATGCTCCACCGCCGTCGGGTAGGGGAAGGTTTCGGGCTTCTGGTTCGCCGCAAGCGCCGACAAATCGAACCACACGTTGGGAAGCGCAAGCTTGGTCAGGGCTTCGGTTAAAAGCAGGTTGTCCTCCCTCTGCGGGGCAAGCAGGTGGCATACGACGAATTTTAGGTCGGGGAAGTCCTTTGCCGCCTGTGCAAGCGCTTCGGGCTGCCAGCAGGGGTTGTTAGGTCTGCCTATGTCGACGGTTACGATTAGACCGTTGTCGCACGCATAGGCGTACTCCCTGCGCATAAGGTCGCCGTTGACGTCCACGCGCGGATGATAGCCCATCAAGCCCGAGCCGTTGGACAGCTCGAACTTGACGATTTTGAAGCCAAGCTCCTTGAAAAGGCGACGCCTGATGGCGTCTACGTTAGTGCAATAGGGGTCGTACGCGCCCGCGCCTATGAAGCGCGTGGGATATTTTGCAACCGCCTGCGCCGTGTACTCGTTTTGAAAACCGAAAAACTGCCCCTGTAGGAGGACAGCTTTTTCAACCGAGTTTTTGTCCATAACCTTTATAAGACTTTCGGGCGTGACGCCGTATTCACCCATACCGTCGGGTATCATTTTAAAGGTCTGACCGTCGGCGTAAACGGCGTAGCCGCCGCCTGCCGCCCTTAGCTCGCCGCGCGAGGTGAAGCCCGCAATGCACTGCGCTACGTGCGCGTGCGCGTCTATAATTTTAATATTCTTTGACATTTTGGTTCCTATACGTGCAGAAATTTATTTTGTAACCGTTGGTTTCGACGTCGTCCGACTTGTAGACGAGCGTGAAATTGGGGTTTTTATCCAGATTTTCAAAGTACGCGTCCGCGCCGCCAACCGCGTACACTTTGGTGACGAGCACCTCCTCGCAATAGGGC
>JAIDIR010000016.1 GCA_029052615.1 Clostridia bacterium
AGGTTGTTTTTAGGCATCTCGTCGCCGCGGTTATAGCGGGGCGCGCCCAGATATTCTTCTATCTTTTCAGCCGTAATTTCGCCGCCGCACTCCTCGCCGTTGGCTTTCTTTACGGCGACCTTGCGGCACACCGCGTCAATCTGTCTTTCAAGCGTTCGTACGCCCGCCTCGCGCGTGTAGCCGTCGGCAATGGCGTCGATGGCGCCGTCCGTAAACTTTATCTCGCCCTCTTTAAGACCGTTGGCATCGCGCTTTTTGGGCACGAGATAGCGCTTGGCAATCTCACGCTTTTCCTCCTGCGTGTAGCCCGAAAGCTCTATAATTTCCATTCTGTCGAGAAGGGGCGCGGGTATAGTCGACAGGTCGTTTGCCGTGGTTATAAACAGCACCTTGGAAAGGTCGTAAGGCACTTCCAGATACCTGTCGCGGAAGGTCGAGTTCTGCGCGGGGTCCAAAACCTCAAGCAATGCGCTTGAAGGGTCGCCGTGAATACTGTCGGACGACAGCTTGTCTATTTCGTCAAGCAGGAACACGGGGTTTATTGATCCTGCGTTCTTGATAGCCGATATTATTCTGCCGGGCATCGCGCCGACGTAGGTCTTTCTGTGACCGCGTATTTCCGCCTCGTCACGCACTCCGCCCAGACTCATACGCACGAAATTTCTGTTGAGCGCACGGGCAACCGAGGTTGCAACCGAAGTTTTGCCAACGCCCGGAGGACCGACGAGGCACAGTATGGGCGCGTTCATTCCGTCGGTAAGCTTTAACACCGCAAGGTATTCGGTTATTCTTTCCTTAATTTTTTCCAGACCGTAGTGGTCGGCGTTGAGTACCGCAACAGCGTCCGAAAGCTTTTCGGTGTCGGTCGTCGTCTTGCTCCATTCAAGGTCCAAAAGCCAGTCGATATAGTTGCGCAAAACGTTATAATCGGGGGATGACGTGGGCATACGCGACATGCGCGAAAGCTCTTTAAGCGCCTTGTTTTCCACCTCTTCGGGCATACCCTTAGCCCTTATAGCGTCTTCAAGCTCCAGCTTTTCGTTCTCGTCGTCGCCCAGCTCGGTGTGAATGGCTTTGAGCTGTTCCCTTAAATAAAAGTCTTTTTGCCCCTTTTCTATGTTGCGTTTAACCGTTGCCGAAATCTTTTTTTCAAGCTTGGAAATTTCCAGCTCGTCGTTTAAATAGCGGTATAATATATCGAACTTTTCACTCAGCTTGTCCGCTTCCAGAAGCTTCTGCTTTTTGTCCGCCGAAATTTTTATTACGTTTGCGGCGGTATATACGAACTCCTCCTTGTCCTCGCCGTTCTTTAAAACGTTGACGACATCCTCGCCGATAAGG
>JAIDIR010000160.1 GCA_029052615.1 Clostridia bacterium
AAATTTATTTTCGCGGGCGTTATAATATGATTATATCTTTCAAACAGTTGCTTTTTTTTAAGCGCTATGATAAAATATATAAAATATTTTGGTAGCGTTTCGGGTTAGAGTTTTTGGAGAAGATAGTCGTAAAAACGGCGGTTAAGACCGTCCTCATAATTCTTGGCATACTTGTTGCGGTTTTTGCGGTGTTCAACTTCGCTTTTCCCCAGCATATGGCTACGGCAACCGAGAGTATAGGCAACTACGATTTAGCGGTAAAATACTCTCTGCTGCGCTATAACTATACCAAAAAATGCGAAGATCTGGCGCGCTGCTTCGAGGACAGCGTACTTCTTGGCGAGGATAAATACATCCTTGAATACGGCGAAAAGCTGACGGCGCACCACGACTACGCAGAGGTGTGCAAGATAAAGAACCAACAGCAGAGCGGCAGCAGATTCGATTACGGACACTGGGTCAATTCCAAGCTTGCCGTTTCCTACTACAAAACGGGCGAAAAGTCCAAGGCAATAACGCTTGCCGCGCAGGATAACGGAAAGCAGAGCTTCGTTTACGGAAACGCCTTGATGTCGCTTTCCGCAAGCATAAGGTCGGCGGGCGACGTGGAATCGGCAACCGCAATACTTTCGTCGCTGGAAGAAATTCATCCCGACGACGCGTCTGAAAGGGACACCTTAACGCAGGTTATCGCCATAATCCGCGGCTTCGTTCTGGACGCAAACGCAAACAGTTAAAAATTTTTTCACTATATAGATTTTACGAACAAAGGAGTAAGAAGATATGAGCAAAATCGTTAAAGAAGCTTTGACGTTCGACGACGTGCTGTTAATTCCCGCAGCGTCCGACGTGTTGCCTTCCACCGTGGATTTGCGCACGACGCTCTGCAAGGGTATCAACCTCAACATACCTCTCGTCAGCGCGGCAATGGATACGGTAACCGAATCGCGCCTTGCAATAGCAATCGCAAGAGAGGGCGGACTGGGTATAATCCACAAGAATATGTCCATAGAGGAGCAGGCGGCGCAGGTCGACAAGGTAAAGCGCAGTGAGCACGGCGTTATAACCGACCCGTTCTTCCTTACCCCGCAGGAGCCCGTTTCGGCGGCTCGCGCGCTCATGGAAAAATACCGTATATCGGGCGTGCCCATCACCGAAAACGGCAAGCTCGTCGGTATTCTGACCAACCGCGATATGCGTTTCGAAACCAATTTCGACCAGCCCATATCCGCAATTATGACCAAGGAAAATCTGGTCACCGCACCCGAGGGCACCTCGCTTGAAGAGGCGCAGAAAATCCTCGGCAAGCACCGCATCGAAAAGCTTCCCATCGTCGACAAGAACGGCAACTTAAAGGGGCTTATCACCATAAAGGATATTGAAAAAGCTATTCAGTATCCCAACCGTGCAACCGACAAAAAGGGCAGGCTTTTAGTCGGCGCGGCAATCGGCGCAACGGCAGATATGCTGGACAGAATAGACGCGCTCGTAAAGTCGCACGTCGATATCGTCGTGCTCGACTCCGCGCACGGACATTCCAAAAACATTATCAACCACGTGGCAAAGGCAAAGGAAAAGTATCCCGACCTGCCCCTCGTTGCGGGCAACGTTGCAACGGCGGAAGCCACCCACGACCTGTTCTCGGCAGGCGCCGACGTCGTAAAGGTGGGCATAGGTCCCGGCTCTATCTGCACCACGCGTATCGTTGCGGGCATAGGTATGCCCCAGCTTTCGGCAATTATGGACTGCGCCGAGGAAGCGGACAAGCACAAGAAGCGCATTATCGCCGACGGCGGCATCAAGTACTCGGGCGACATAGTCAAGGCAATTGCGGCAGGCGGCAGCGCGGTTATGCTCGGCTCTCTGTTCGCAGGCACGACCGAAGCTCCCGGCGAGCTTGAAATTTATCAGGGCAGAAGCTTTAAGACCTACCGCGGAATGGGCTCGCTCCCCGCAATGGCAAAGGGCGGCAAGGACAGGTATTTCCAGTCCAACGCAATCAAATTCGTACCCGAGGGCGTCGAAGGACGCGTGCCTTACAGGGGCGCGCTTGCGGACATCATATTCCAGCTTATGGGCGGACTTCGCGCAGGTATGGGCTACACGGGCAACGGCACTGTAGACGAGCTGAGAAAGAACGGCAAATTCGTCAAGATGACCGCGGCTTCGCTTGCGGAAAGCCATCCTCACGATATATCGATTACAAAAGAGGCGCCCAACTATTCCCCCAAGGGCTAAAACTTAATTAAAAACGGAGGCTCGCGCCTCCGTAAAAATTTTTAAACAAAGGATTTAAACAATGCAACACGAAAAAGTACTCGTTTTGGATTTCGGCGGGCAGTACAACCAGCTTATTGCGCGCAGAGTGCGCGAGCATAAAATTTACTGCGAAGTCAAATCTTATAAGACGCCGATTGAGGAAATCCGCGCAATGAACCTTAAAGGTATCATCTTTACGGGCGGTCCTAACTCGGTATATCTGGCCGATGCACCCAGCATGGACTAGGAAATTTTCGCGCTGGGCGTG